>JAISKK010000063.1 GCA_031260965.1 Desulfovibrio sp.
TATCCAAAATGAAAAATTCGAGCGGAAATTTTAGATTTAACTATGTGAATATAATGAAGTTATTTAGCTATGAGGCAAGCAGGTGGTATGGAGAGAGAAGCAAGAAACGGGCCAAAACCGGAGGTTTCAGCCGTAGTCAGACCCAAAATATGCGGGCAAATGACAAAATTTTTCACGCTCATCCTTCAGCTCTCCAGGCAGCCGAAAATGCTGATCGGGCGCTTTTAAACTGTGGGATTCCGTACAGTATAGCCGCAGGAATGTCAATCCCCCCGAAACATTTGCTGTGGACATCCCCCCACCGACAAGCGAAATTGTAGGTGATTCCTTGACAGTTGACAGCGAAATTGCCGCCAACCCGAATGACGGAGAGGGGAATATTCCTGTCCGTCATTCGTATTCTTTGCAAGCAATCAGGTGAATACCTGGTACTTGGGTTTGAAGCCCTGATACCCGGGTTTGGGACCTAATACTTGGGCTTGAAAACCTTGAACTCGTCGCGCCGGTTTTTGGACCAGGCGGATTCGCCGCTACCCATAACCGCAGGATGCAGTTTGCCGAAGCTGACGGTCTGCAGCTGCGAGGCCGGCACCCCCAGGTTGAGCAGGAAGTCGGAGGCCGCGCGCGCGCGCCGCTCGCCAAGGGCCAGGTTGTATTCCTCGGTGCCGCGCTCGTCGCAATGTCCTTCAATCACAACGCGCAGTTGCGGAAACTGTTTGAGCACCGGGGCCTTCTGGGTAAGGATGCCCTTGGACTGCTCCGCGAGATCAAAACTGTCGTATGCAAAATAAATGATGCCGTTGCTTATGGCGGCCGCAGCCTGACGTTCGCTCTCGGTCATGGCCAGTTCGTCGTCGTCCAGGGTCTGACCGACCTCTTTTTTCGCGCAGCCGGCGCCGGCGGCGATGGCCAGGGCAAGTATCGCGCAAAGCAGGCCGGAACGTATAAACTTGTTCATAAATCCTCCTGAAAAATCTGTTTAGTTATGTGATTCCGCTAAGCCGCAGGGTCACTGTTTAGGG
This sequence comes from Desulfovibrio sp., assembly GCA_031260965.1. GTDB lineage: Bacteria > Desulfobacterota > Desulfovibrionia > Desulfovibrionales > Desulfovibrionaceae > Frigididesulfovibrio. Next base: position 1,023 of record JAISKK010000063.1, read on the forward strand.
GACGGCCCCCAGGCAGGGAAAGCGGCGTCTCCGGGACCTGTGGGCAGGCGGCGGGCTTCGCCGCCGTTGCGTGTTGTCACATATATGCCCCTGCTGCCACCCCGGCTGGACATAAAGGCGATGAAATAGCTGTCCGGGGCAAAGGCCGGCTCCTCATCGCTGCCGGGTCCGAAACTTACCTGCCGTTCCTGGCCTGTAACCAGGTCCTGCACATAGATGCGGTGTCCGCCTCCCTCTCGCCGGGCAAAGGCCACCATGGCGCCGTCCGGGCTGATGGAGGGGTCCGTGTTATAGCTCCCGGCCTGGCTGATACGCCGGACCGAACCGGAGCGCAAGTCTTTCAGAAAGACCTGGGGGGCGCCGAGACGGCCGGAGGTAAAGGCCATGAGCGACCCGGTGGCGTCCACCGAAGGGGAAACGTCTATGGCCGAGCTTTCATCCAGACGTCTTTCTTTCTGAAGACCGGCCCCGAGCAGGAAGATGCTGGGATTTCTGCCGTCGGTCAGACTTACGGCCACGCGTCCGTCCGGCATATAGACCGGGCCGATGACCGTGTTGCCGGGGAACTTGATGCGCTGCACACTCTTGCTTGAGGTGTCATAAACTCCAAGTCCGTGCGAGCGCTTGTCTATATGGGTAAAGAGCACGCGCCGTCCGTCCGGGGACCAGGTGGGAGAGAGGGCTTCACCCTGCATGTTCGTCAGCCTGGTAAGATAGCGTCCGTTGGGCCTGACCGACCAGACGTCCTTTTTGAGCGGTCCCTCCGTTTTGATGAAGGCCATTACAGAGCGAAAGAAGTCGCCCCGGCCGATCACCGCATCCAGAAAATCCGCGCAGAATTTGTCCGCCACATCCAGAAGATCGTTCTCGCCCGCTCCCACGTTGTAACGGTTGCCGAACATGAAACGCCCGTCCGCCACGCTGAAGCAGCGTAATTCCACCTGGGAAGCGCCCTGCCAGGAAGAGGTTACGAGCAGATGCACCTGGGCAAGGGAAAAGCGTTTGAAGTCAACGCCTTCTCCGCTTGCGGAGGGCACGGTCGCCCCTCCGGGGATGCCGGATGGGCTTACGATGCGGATAAAAGGCATCAGGCTCAGGTTACTGTTGATCGCCTTCTGCAGGGAGGCGGCCCGCCCGGTGTCGCCGCTAGGGTTCGCCTGGAGAAAATTGACCATGTTGTCGCCCGCGCCCACGATCTTGATCGTGAACGGCCCCTCCGCCCGGACCGGGGCGGGGGCGAGGAACAGGAAACAGACAAAAAGGGCCAGTATCATTCCGGTTTGTTTGGACCGCAGCGTATTTTTCATCATAGGACTTCCTCTCACATGCATTATAAAGTGATCTTTAATTAGCGCTCAACGCTTCCGGCGTAAAGCTGATGTCTATGCTCGAATATCCGGCATGGGGCGGCGGCTCCAGGATGCGGGTGGCCGCCACGGCCTGCATGACGGAAGAATCAAAAAAACTGTTGCCGGAGGGTTTGACAATGCGCGCCTCCAAAATTGTGCCGTCCTTGTCTATTTTTATGTTTACAACAGCCGTGTAGCTTTTGCGGTCAGCGCGAGCGGGCAGCGCCCAGTTCGGACGCACCCTGGAAATAACGGATTCCTGGTAAGCGCCGAGTATCCCCAGCCCGTCTCCGCCGCTGCCGCCGGGCCCGCTCCCGGAGAGACCGTCCCCGGCTCCGCCGACGTTCTTGCCCAGATCCGCAAGCGCCCTGGACAGATCTCTTCCCGCATTGTTCCGATTGTTGCCTTTGGCCGTTCCGGAGCGGCTGCCCTGTCCGCTTTTAACTTCCCGGCCCAGATCGGCCAGAGCGCTGGACAAATCTTCCTTCCTGGACGGAGGAGTTTTGACCGGGGCTTTTGGGGGAACCGGCTTTGGCGGCTCCGGCTTTTTCGGTTCCGGTTTGGGCGCTTCTGGTTTTTTAACTTCCTCCTTGGGCGGTTCAGGCTTCGGTGGCTCAGGCTTTTCCGGCGTCTTCGGAATGACCGTAGCCTCTGGATCGGGAGGCTTGGGGGCCGTGACCTCCGGCTCGGGCGCTTGCTCCACCGGCTTGGGCGGCTGCGGCGGTTCCGCAGGCTTTGTCGGCTCCACCGGTTCCACAGGTTTGGGTGGGGCGCTGTTGTTTTCTTCCTGTCCCTTGCCGCTGTCCGGTGTCTCCTGTTTTCCTTGGGCGCTGCGACCTTCCTTGCCTATGGTTACAAGTCCGCTCACCATGACCGCGCCGGGCGGGGCGGGCGGGGGAGCAGAACTCCCCGGCATAAAAATCACCAGCGCCGCAATGACGAGATGCAGGCAGAAAGAGGCGGCAAAACTCGGCAAACGATCAAAATCCACTCTCGCATTCCATATGTCTGCTGCATTGGTTTGTTCAGGGCAGGCGGCGGCCCGCTCCCGACCGGGGGACCGGGGCCTGATCCGCTTTGGGCTTTACATTGCCGGCCCCCGGGTTCGCGCCCTGTCCTTCCTCATCATCGAGGCGTTCCGCCACAATGCCCATTTCCGCTATACCGGCGGCCTTGATCTTGCCCATTACTCCCACCACGACCCCGTAGGGCACTTCCTTGTCCGCCTGCAGAAAGAGCCGGCGCGACGGGATCTTGACCACCGTTTCAAGCTGCGTGGCCAAAGTGTCCATAGTGGCGCTGAATTCATTCAGGTAGATGGCCCCGTCCTTGCGGATGGTGAGGACAACATTGTCCGGGTCCGTGGGCAGGGACTCAACAGCTTCCGTTTTGGGCAAATTCACATCCAGCCCCTCGGTCATCATGGGCGCGGTGACCATGAAGATGATCAGCAAAACCAGCATAACATCAACAAAAGGAGTTACGTTGATGTCGGCTACGAAACCGTTGTTGCCCAGAGATGCGGCCATTTTTTTTGCCTCTCCTTAGCGGGAGCTTGGAGCGGAGGCGTTCATCTCGCGCTGCACCCGGTTAAGAAAGACCCCGGCGAAATTTACCAGTTCACCCTCAATATTGCGCATGGCCCCCAGAAAGATATTGTAGCCCACAGTGGCCGGAATGGCGACAAAAAGACCCACGGCCGTCGCGATCAGAGCCTCGGAGATGCCTGGGGCCACAGTGGCCAGAGAGGCGCTTTTCTGCTGGCCGATCTGGTGAAAGGCGTACATTATCCCGGCGACGGTTCCAAAAAGTCCGATAAAGGGGGCCGTGTTGGCCGTGGTCGCCAGAAAGGCTATGGAAGTCCCAAGTTTGGCCATGGATTCGCTTACGCCCTGGCGCAGTGCCCTGCGTACGTTGTCTGCGACAACATCTCCCTGGTTGCCCGCCTCCTTGAGGCGGTTGAATTCCTCCACCCCCTGTTGGGCGACGTGATAGAGGGGGGAACTCGAGTCGCCGCCCAGGGTCTGTACGGCCTCGCGTAGATCCCTGGCCCGGCTGAAGCGGGAAAGACCGTCCTCCGCCTTACGCTTGGCCCGGCTTAAGCTGATCCATTTATGAATGATTACAGCCCAGCTGCTCAGTGACATGCCAAGCAAAAGCAGCATTACCGCCTTGGCCGCCAGAGTGGCGTTCAATATCATGTCCAGAAAGCTGATTTCCATATTTTTTTCCTTAATACATATTATCGGGAAATTCTCTAAAAAAAATATAAAAAACACAACAAATTTTTATTTTTTTTCTTATGCCCTGATATATTTGGAAAAATATTTTTCAGGCAAGAGATTGCAGGGCGAGAATCCAGGTTCCGGCCATAAAGAAAAGCAGGGCCAGGAGCAGAAGAAGCTGAATCAGCGCCGCCGTTTCAGCAGGCAGCTCGCGCAGGCGCGCGTCCGCGCTCAGGGCAGGCAGGGCCAGGAGCAGACCGCAGACGAAGCCGGAGATGTGGGCCGCATAGTCGGTGCGGACCTCGCCTCCTCCGCCCAGAAAACCCAGCAGGGCAAGTCCGGCGCCCAGAGGCAGGGCGCTTTTGCGCAGCAGTTCCCTGCCTTCCATTTTTGTGATCCCAAAAGCTTGCGGCTGGTCTGAGGCAGCGCCCGGCGTCTGTCCGAAAATTGGGTCGGAAGTTTGGCCGGATATCCGCCCCTGGCGCAGGACATCAGCGGTGTTCAGCAGACAGAGCGCGCCGAGGGCGCTGAAGATGGCTGTGGAAAAGCCAAGGCTCAAAGTTCCGCCCGGGCCGGAGCGCAGGGCGGGCCAGAGCGGAATGGCACAGGCTATGGCGTTGCAGAAATTGCCGAGGGCGCCGCCGAAGATGGACAGGCAGAGTCCCAGGCCCTGCCCCGCCCTGCGGCAGAGCGGGACCAGAAAGAAGAGGCCAAAGACCAGATTGCTGAACAGGTGCTGGGCATCGGCGTGCAGGGTGAGGGCGGTAAAACAGCGCGTAAGGTCTGCCCAGTCCGGCAGATGCGCTTTGTCCAGAGCGAAGAGAGGCAGCCAGGCCGCAGGGTTGAAGGGGAAGGGAGGCTCCGGCAGGGTGGGGTGAAACCAGTGAAAACGTAACCCGTGCCAAAGGAAGAGCAGAAGCGTGACAAGCAGAACCCCGGTCGCGTTGTTGGTTCTGCCGGGGGACGGGAAGATCCGGGGGCCTTCGTTTTCAAAGGCGCTTATTTCTTCCAGGGCTGGCCCTGCATACTCTGCTGGCACATAGAGCCCCGGCTTTTTGCTGTCCATGCCGAAAATACGGGCGCGGGAGAGAAAGAGATGGGGGATCTGTTTGGCTGTCAGGACCAGCAGCCATTTTTCCATTCTGGCCTCGGAAACATCGCCCTCAACGCTTAAGTCCGTGTTCAGATAATGCCAGTACGGGGCCGGACGGCGCGGGTATTTGCAAAAGGCCATATGGCTTTTCTGTTTTTGCGCCGACAGGGGGGGTGGGTCGTGGTTCAAAACCTGTCCCCGTTTTTGGGGGATTCGGGCGGAGGATTGATCTGCGTAGCTTTGGTTTCAATGATTGTGTCCTGACGGGGCGGCAGGCTTTCATCCTCCGGGGGCCTTTGTTGGCGAAAAGAACTCGTGCCCGCAGGACCGCTGCGGTAAAAAAAGACGCGCGCATAGCCGGGAAAAGGGTTTTTGCCTTGTTCCCGGTCTTTGCCCAGGCCTTTAACGGCGCTTGCGCGCATTCGGGGGATGAGGAGCAAAAGGCCCAGGGCGTCAGAAATAAAACCGGGCAGAATGAGCAGGATTCCGCCGACAAAAAGCAGGAGGCCGTCGAGAAGCGCGCCCTGTGGCGCCCGACCCTCCGCCATGTCCGCGCGCGCCTCATAAAAGACCGCCCGGCCCTGGGTGCGCAGAACCCAGAGACCCACAGCGGCAGAGGCGATAAGATAGAGCAGGAGGTTGAAAGCCCCGAACTCGCCCCCTGCCAGAATCAGCAGATAGATTTCCGTAAAGGCGTACAGGAAAAAAAGCAGCAGTGGCATAAGGGATTTTCCCGGCTTTAACGATGAAGGGCTTTTACGGCGCGGCGCAACGGCATCCTGTGTCCGGACCGGTCCAGGCCAGAGGGACTTAAGGCTGTTTTTTGCGGCCGCCGAGCAGCAGCAGGTAGATGATAAAAAAACATGTCAACAGGGTGATGGTGCGGCTCAAGTCCTTTGTCACCCAGGCCGAACTGAGCAGACAGGAAAAGCAGATCACGATCAGGATGAGCTTTTTTGGGTTCAGATCCTTTTTGAAAGCGGCGCAGGCGGCTTCCCGCTCTTCCGCCGGGCTTTCCTTGCGCAGGGACAGGTATTGTATCAGTTTGTATATGGCAACGCTCAGCGACACTCCCGCCAGACAGATGACAAAAAGCAACGTATCCAACTTGAATTCTTCCATCACAAATCCTTCATAAAATTTGCGCCGAATCGGCATCCGCGTGTGCTCCTGTTATACAATAATGCCTTTCCCGCCTTGTGACAAGCCGGGAGCCGGATTCTCTGGCGTCCGGATTCTCTTGAGTATTTTTCTCTCTTGTTTCATAATAAGGATTCATAAAATCCAGAGGATACCAAGAGAACATGCAGAAGGAACACGTATACATAGGCCTTGACGTCGGGTCCACAACCGTTAAGGCCGTGGCCCTTGACGGGCAGGACAAAATTATTTTTTCCAGTTACAGGCGCCACCTTTCGGAGGTGCGCGCCACCGTCTCTGCCATGCTGCGCGAAGCGGACGCGGCCTTGGTCGGGCGGGAGAGGCATCTGGCCCTGACCGGCTCCGGCGCCATTTCCTTGTCCGCCAAGGTGGATCTGCCTTTCGTGCAGGAGGTTGTGGCTTCCGGCTTAAGCATCCGCCGCCATATCCCGGATGCGGATGTAGCCATCGAACTGGGCGGGGAAGACGCCAAACTGACCTTTTTCACCAACGGTCCGGAACAGCGCATGAACGAAACCTGCGCCGGGGGCACAGGGGCCTTTATCGACCAGATGGCGGCCTTTCTGGACACGGACGCTTCCGGGCTGGACAAACTGGCCCACGGCTACAAAACTCTCTATCCCATTGCCTCGCGCTGCGGGGTTTTCGCCAAAACCGATATTCTCCCTCTGCTCAATGAAGGCTGCGCGCGCGAGGATATAGCCGCCTCCATCATGCAGGCCATGGTCAATCAGACCATATCGGGCCTGGCGCGTGGCCGGAGCATCACCGGCAAGGTGATCTTTCTCGGCGGTCCCCTGGCCTTTTTGCCTTCCCTGCGCGAGCGCTTCACCCAGACCCTGAAGCTGGAGCCGGACAAGGCGGTTTTTCCGAAGTTCGCCGAATATTTTGTGGCCATGGGCGCGGCCCTGTATGCGCGGGAGCAGGCCAACCCCCGGGATCACCCCCAGGACCCGCCGGAACACCCGTCCGGGGGCAGAAAAAAGAAGGGCAGGAAGGGAGGCGCAAGGGTCTCCGTGAACCAGAATTCCGGTGACTTTTTTCATGGCAAGGTGGTCCCCTATGCCGGGTATCTGGGCGAAACAGAGGGCGCAGACAAAGCTGACCCCGCGCCGCAGGCCGCGCGCACCGCAAGTCCGGACAAAAAGCCGGGCGGCGGGACCGACAGAGAATTTGGTGAAGACCCCGTGCAGCTTGTGCTGCGCAGACTGGAAAGCGCGGAGAGTCTGGACAGCCGGCAGACGCTGGATCCCCTGTTCGCCGATGCCGAAGAACTGGAAAATTTTCGCAGCCGGCACAGAGGGGAAAGCCTGGGCCGCGCCCGTCTGGAAGATTATACGGGAGACGCCTGGCTGGGCATGGATTCCGGCTCCACAACCATCAAGGGCGTGCTCATAGACGATCAGAACCGTCTCCTTTATTCTTTTTACGGGCCGAACCAGGGAGACCCCTTAAACGCGGCTGTGGACGTTTTGAAGGACATCTATGCCAGACGCGCCCCTGGCATGCAGATCCGCGCCTGCGCTGTTACCGGCTACGGGAGCGGACTGCTGGCGGCCGGACTGCGTGCGGACATTGACGAGGTCGAAACCGTCGCCCACTTTACCGGGGCAAAATTTTTCCAGCCCGACGTCAGCTATATCCTGGATATCGGCGGGCAGGACATCAAGTGCATGCGCGTGCGGCAGGGGAGCGTGGACCGTATCCAACTGAACGAGGCCTGTTCCGCCGGCTGCGGTTCTTTTATTGAAACCTTCGCCAAATCCCTGAACATGCCCCTGGACCAGTTTGTGAGCGAAGCCCTGCGCGCGCGCCGTCCCGTGGATCTCGGCACCCGCTGCACGGTGTTCATGAACTCCAAGGTCAAGCAGGCCCAGAAAGACGGGGCGGACGTGGGGGACATTGCCGCCGGCCTGTCCTATTCGGTTGTGCGCAACGCCTGCTACAAGGTGATGAAAATTACCAATATGGCCGAGCTTGGGGACCATGTTGTGGCCCAGGGCGGATCCTTCGCCAATGACGCCTTGCTGCGCGCTCTGGAACTGCAACTCAAGCGTCCGGTGGTCCGTCCGGATGTGGCCGGACTGATGGGCGCGTTCGGGGCGGCTCTGATCGCCAAAGAGAGCGGCCCCGCGGGTGAGAAAAGTTCGCTCCTCGGGCCGGAGGAAGTGGAAAGCTTCAGCGTGAGAAACCGCACGACGCGCTGTCGGCAGTGCACGAACCATTGCCTGCTTACGGTCACCACCTTCCAGGACGACAGACGTTTCGTGTCCGGCAACCGCTGCGAGCGCGGGGCCGGGGCCACACCGCAAAATTTGCCCAATCTTTATGCCTACAAGAACAAGCGCCTCTTTGAACACTACACGCCCCTGCCCGGTGAGAAGACCCGGCGCGGAGTGGTGGGCATTCCCAGAACCCTGAATGTTTTCGAGAACTATCCTTTGTGGTTCGCCATGTTCACGAAACTCGGCTTTCAGGTGATTCTCTCCTCGCCCTCGTCCAAAGAGCTTTTTTTCAAGGGTTACGGGACGATCCCCTCCCAGACGGTCTGCTACCCGGCCAAACTGGCCCACGGGCATATTCTGGACCTGATCGAACGCAGGGTGGACTGCATTTTTTTCCCTTGCCTGCCCTATGAACTGAAAAATTTCAGCAGCCAGACCGGCAACTATAACTGCCCGGTGGTCATAGGCTATCCGGAGCTTCTGGCCAAAAACATCAGTGAGCTTAAAGAAGCGAAGATCCCCTTCATTCATAATTTTCTGCCCCTGGATCGCAAGGTGCTGCCGAAACGCCTGCGCCATATCCCTCTTTTTGCCGATATTCCCCTCTTTGAACTGGAGGCGGCGGTCTTCGCGGGTTTCCAGGAAATGGAACGCTATAAGGAAGATATCCGCAAGGCGGGAGAGAAGGCGCTCAAGGAACTGCACGAAAAAGACCGTTTCGGCGTGGTCCTGGCAGGGCATCCCTATCACTCCGATCCGGAGGTGCATCACGGTATAGCAGACCTCATTACTTCCTGCGGCATGGGTGTGCTTACCGAGGATTCCGTCGCTCACCTGATGCCGGACCCCGGTCCTTTGCGCGTTGTGGACCAGTGGACCTACCATTCCCGCCTTTACCGGGCGGGGGCCTTTGCGGCGGGTGCGGACAATCTGGCCGTCATGCAGCTCGTTTCCTTCGGCTGCGGGCTGGATGCCATTACCTCGGACCAGCTTGAGGAAATAGTTACTCTGAAAGGCAAACTTTACGCACAGATCAAGGTGGACGAGGGCGACAACCTCGGCCCGGCCCGCATCCGCATCCGCTCCCTGCTGTCCGCCCTGCGCGGGCGCAAAGCGCGTGAGGATTACACCGCTCCCGCCGTCAGTGTTTTCAAGGGTTCTCCGCCTTACACCGAAGCCATGCGCGAGACCCATACCATACTTATTCCCCAGCTCTCGCCTGTCCATTTCAGTTTTCTGGAAGCCCTGCTTTCTTCGGAAGGCTACAATGTGGAGCAACTTCCCGTGGTGGAACGCGCGGCCATTGAACTCGGTCTGCGTTACGTCAACAATGACGCCTGTTTCCCGGCTATAGTGGTCGTCGGGCAACTCCTGTACGCGATTCGCAGCGGCAGATACGACCCGAACAAAATCGCCCTGATGATTTCCCAGACCGGCGGCGGCTGCCGGGCCACCAATTACATCGCCTTTTTGCGCAAGGCCCTGGTGGATTGCGGCATGGACCACATCCCGGTCATTTCCTTCAACATGAACGGACTGGAGAACAACCCCGGCTTCAAAATGACCGGTCCTCTGCTGCGTAAAGTGATCATGGCCGGATTTTACGGCGATGCCCTGATGCGTATGCTCCACCGGGTCCGGCCCTACGAGATTACTCCGGGAAGCACGGCGAAACTGGTCGAAGAGTGGACGGAAAAGGGTCGCCGGGTCATTGCCGAAGGCAGTCCGCTGCGTTTTGAGCTGACCATGTACAAGATGGTACGGGCCTTTGATAAATTCCCCATCCGGGAAGGCAAACGTAAACCCCGTGTTGGGCTGGTGGGTGAGATTCTGCTCAAATATCACCCGGACGCGAACAATCAGGCTGCCGAAATTGTGGAACAGGAGGGCGGGGAAGCAGTGGTTCCCGACCTTATGGATTTTGTGCTTTATTCTTTTTACGACAGCGTCTTCAATTACCGGCATCTTTCCGGCACCTGGAAGGCTTATGCCACCGGACTTGTGAGTATCGCCTTTCTTGAGTATTGCCGCATGGGAATGCGTCTGGCCCTCGGACTTTCCAAGCGTTTCCACGCCCCCCTGCGTTTCCGGGACCTGCGTAAAAAGGCCAAGGGGCTGATCTCTCTTGGGCACCAGACCGGGGAAGGCTGGCTGCTGGCCGCCGAAATGGTGGAACTGCTGGAGTCGGAAGTGCCCAATATCCTCTGTATGCAGCCCTTCGGTTGCCTGCCTAACCACATAACCGGCAAAGGTCTTTTGAAAGAGCTCAAATACCGTTTCCCGGATGCCAATATCGCCGCTGTCGATTATGATCCGGGCGCCAGCGAGGCCAATCAGATCAACCGGATCAAGCTCATGATGTCCCTGGCCAAATAGAACCCCAAAAAATCCACCGCCGGACCAGCGCGGGGAGAAAGCCTTGCGCATTGAGTCCGGACGGAGAAAGGAGCAAAAATGGATATTCTGGAAGCCCTGCATACAAGACGCAGCATTCGCAGCTACACGGAGGAAGGCATAAGCGAGGAGGAAGTTCGCATCCTGCTGGACGCGGCGATGATCGCTCCGAGCGCCGGCAATGGTCGGCCCTGGCAGTTCATAATTATTGACGATAGAGGACTTCTGGGCAGGATTCCGTCCATCAACCCCTATGCCGCCATGGCCCCCAAGTCCCCCCTGGGCATCCTGGTCTGCGGCGACACCTCCCTGGAAAAATATGCCGGTTACTGGGTCCAGGATTGTTCAGCCGCCATCGAGAATATGCTTCTGGCCGCTGTAGCTCTAGGGATTGGCGCGGTCTGGACCGGCATCCATCCGATGCAGGACAGGGTGCAGGGTTTCCGTGAGCTTTGCAAACTGCCTGAACATATTATCCCGCTGGGCTTTGTGGTCCTGGGCAGACCGCAAAGCGCGCCTAAACGCCTGAGTCGTTTTGAGCCGGAAAAAGTGCATCTGAATACTTTCGGCAGCCCCGCGTCTGTGAGGTGATGCCGGGTTATGGGAGTGGTTCTTTTGTCGTCAGAAAGGAAGGCAAGTTTTTTGGGACAGGAGTGTACTCTCTGGTACTCGACTGGAGCAAAAAATGCAGCCTGACGCCGCGCCGCGCATGTCAGGCAATGGCGGTGTTAATCCGATGGAGTGTTACTTTGGACGGGAGCGGGCGGCGAAGTCGGCCAACCATTTGTCCGCGTCCGCTTCCGCCTGTTGAATCTGCGCCGCCGTCAAATTTGTTTTCAGGCCGTAAATAATGCCGGGTATGTCCGGGGAGTGCAGACCGCCTTTGGAAGCAATCAGGT
>JAISKK010000044.1 GCA_031260965.1 Desulfovibrio sp.
TTTGCTTGCCTTCCTGACGATAGAAAATATAGAAAACCTTTTCCTGAGCAGTGGAGCCGGGCTTGTTTTGCAGACGATAATAAACACCTGGATATTGCGTTTTTTCGCGTTTCATTTTACTCCAATGATTGTTGGTCATGAAGCCAAAGGCCACTGGTTCGATTCCAGTATTGCGCACCAAAAAATCAATCTCTTACAGTAAATACACTGTAAGGAGACGAAAATGATAATATTTTCAGAAGGCGGAAAAGGCGGCGTTGGAAAAAGTCTGATAACTGGCTTGGTGATGTATCATTATGTAAGTATTGGACAAAACCCAGTTTTGATCGAAACCGACACATCAAACCCGGATACTCATAAGATCCACTGTGACTTATTTAAGACTATACTCTGTGAGATTGATACGCAAGACGGATGGATCGCCTTTCTTTCTCACGCTGATGAAAATAGAGACAACCCCGTAGTAGTTAACTGCGGCGCCAGAAATGAACGGTCCATAAAGCAATGGGGTTCTATGATCCCCATGCTTGGCATACCATTTAAGGTGTTATTTACAATTAATTCAGAATTGGACAGTGTTTTATTGTTGAAATCATATTTAGAAACTGTAGATCCACGCGTTGTTACAGTTGTTAAAAACGGATTTTTTGGTCAAGAGACGGATTTTCGGCGATATGATAATTCTAAAACGCGGGAAAAAATAAACTCTCATCTCTATGTTCCTGAACTGTTAACATTGGCTGCCACAAGATATTATTCTGAACGTACACCAATTCATAAACTCGCTGAAGTTTTAAACTTCGGCGAAAGACTTTTTTTTGAATCCTGGGTTAAAAAACTACAAACTCAATTCGCTGTGGTATTGTCGTAAATATAAAGATATTATTTTCCAGAGTGCCCCTGAAGAAAAATAGCCATTTCATCAGGGGCACGTTCCAAAAGTAACACTAGGTTAACATTGAAAATGTATATCTGCTCTGCAAGGGTTTGCCTGCAAACCCTTGCCGCAAGATTACTGCAAGGCGAATTCACTTCGCCGTCAAGCAACAATCTCAAGCGAAAAATGCCCTAGAAAGTTAGCTTGCCAAACTCTTCCACCTGAGCCTTGATGCCTATTTCCGTGGGCAGACGCTCCATGCTGCTTGCTCCATAAAAGCCCTGAATATTCTTGCATTTTTTGAGGACATACTGGGCATCTTTCGGCATAGCGATAGGCCCTCCGTGGCACAGCATGATGATATCAGGCCTTACCGCTCTGGCGGCAGCTTCAATTTCATCAATCAGGGCCACACAGTCGTCCAGAGATTTCGCCGTATGCGCCCCAATGCTCCCTGCCGTGGTCAGCCCCATGTGCGCGACGAGGATGTCCGCGCCCGCTCCGGCCATAGCCCTGGCATCATCGGCATTGAACACGTAAGGCGTGGTCAAAAGATCCATTTTTCGCGACTTGGCAATGGCTTCCACTTCCAGAGCGTACCCCATGCCGGTTTCCTCAAGGTTCATACGAAATGTGCCGTCAATAAGCCCGACTGTGGGGAAGTTCTGAACCCCGGCAAAGCCTTCGTCTTTAATGCGGCGTAAATAGGAATCCCAGTTGGTGAAAGGGTCGGTTCCGTTAATGCCAGCGAGTACCGGCGTATGTTTGACCACGGGAATGACTTCCCGCGCCAGTTCAAGAACAATATCGTTTGCGTTGCCGTAGGCCAGCAGTCCGGCCAGTGAGCCGCGCCCCGCCATACGGTAGCGTCCGGAATTATAAATGACGATAAGGTCAATGCCGCCGGCTTCTTCACACTTGGCAGAAATGCCTGTGCCGGCGCCGCCGCCGATAATCGGTTTTTTAGCGGCTATTTTTGCTTTGAGCGTGTCAAGAATTGCGGAACGTGACTGGGGCATATTGATATCCCTCCATTTTAAGTTCGTTAAGGTTTAAAACATGTGTCCGCCAATCAGTTGTTAATAGAGCGGAACTGTTCGGCCAGAGCTTCGGCAAACTCCGGATCATTAACATTGCGCGGCAGCCGCAGCAATTTACGTTTCTGCGTCTGTTTGACGGCGCCCTCAATGGCGTCAAAAAGGGCCTTGTCCGCCTCAGGGTCATAAAACGGCTGCCCTGGCGCGTCGATAACGGAAACACCGCCTTCGGGAATAAGAAAGCGCACTTCTCCTGGACAATTATTGAGTTTTTCGCCGATCCACCTGCCCATCTCGGCATTTTCCGCAGGCGTTGTCCGCATGAGTGTTACATTGGCGTTGTGTACATGAAGTTTGCGGGAAGCATATTGTGCAGGAACCGTGTTTTTAGCTGCAAAATTGACCATATCCAGCGCGCCAAGGCTGCCGACGTATGGTATGCCTGTTCTGGCGATGCTATCCAGGCGGCCGGGACCAGCGCTCATAACGCCGCCCATGAACAGGTCGCAGACTTCTGTCAGCGTCACGTCGATGACGTATTTGAGCATGCCGGAATCAATAAGCTTTTCAAAAGCCTGGCCTCCCGTGCCCGTGGCATGGAAGACCAACGGGTCGTACTTGTCTTCAAAAAAACTGATGAGTTTGAGCACACATGGCGTGGTGACACCGAACATGGTCATGCCGAGCAACGGTTTGACAGCCGTTACTTCCGGCACACTGTTGACGACCATGCCCGCGACAGCGTGGGCCGCGTTGCCCAGCACCCTGCGCGTGATCGGGTTTAGCCCGGCCACATCAGCAACGGAAGCCATCATACAGATATCTGTGGGGCCGACATAGGGAGAAACATCCCCGGAAGCCACGGTAGAAACCATCAGTTTGGGAATTCCCACAGGCAGGGCGCGCATGGCGCATGTCACCAGAGCGGTGTTGCCGGTGCCGCCCATGCCGAGAACGCCCGCAACATCATTTCTGGAAAGGATGAACGCTTCCAGTGCTTCTCCCATGGCGCCCACAGCTTCACCGCGGTCCTTGACATCCGTAAGAAAGCCGGGGGTTTTGGGATGATATTTCGCGACTTCCGTATTGGCAATGTCAATGGGGTTGGTGTGAGGAAAAATGCCGACATCCACAAGACAGGCAGTGACTCCGGCCTTTTCCAGAAGACTTTTGGCATAGGCCAGTTCCGGATATTTTGTGTCACAGGTTCCAAGCAGATAGACCTTTTTCATTAAGAAGCTCCTTGTTAATCAGCTATTTGTGACCGGTGGCAGGACGGTACAGCCGGGATCTGCCCGCATAGCGGCTTCCGGTCCTGCGAACTGATATACAGCCAGAATTTCCATATCTTTAACAGCGACTTACCGGGCCTGAAGCCTTTTTATTCATAATTTATAGTAACATGGGATAAACAAAAACAAAACACTGTTATGATATGATTCCACCTTGATAAGGCGAAAAAAGGTGTTGATATTTGCGCCATACGCGAGTATAGGTAAAAAAAATTGGCCATACCGGGTTTAGCTGCGTTCACGGACTGTGTGCCGAGCGGCGGAAAAAGTGTCGACTTGCTGGGGGAAGCAGGCGCGGCGTTTCGCCGCTTATTTTTTCTTTAAAAGTCACCTTTTTCATAACTATAGGGGAAAGCCGCCATCCTGTCACATTATCTGCAACCTTAAGGGGGTCGCATATGTCCACGCAACTTATTTCCGCTCCGGAAGGAACGCACAACATTAAGGTCGAACCTTCCGGTCTTTTGACTTTTACCTTTGACATCCAGACAGCGTCTTTTGACCGCGAAGGCGATAATCTGATCATCACCCTGGAGGACGGACGCAAAGTCGTGCTCCAGGATTTTTTCATTGTGGCCGAAGAAGGAGCGGATTTGCCCGCCTTTCTGCTTGCGGACGGCACAGAGGTAGCTTCTGCCGACTTTCTGCTCTCCATGAACCCGGACCTGAACGTGACGGCCTCCGGACAGACGCCGGACTCCGGCACGAATTATGCCGACAATGCGGGTGAAATGCTTGACGGCGTTGACGCCATGGGCAAACTTGACACTGATCACTGGTCCGGCGGCGTCTCCCACGCCGATCCCATAATTTTCGCCGAACATGAGGGCGGCGCTTTGGACACGGTCATGGGCCAGCGCGCGGACGGCGTCGGCACGCTTGACCCCGTAACTCCGCCGGTAACGACGCCGGTAACTCCTCCGGTAACGCCGCCGGTAACTCCTCCTGTGGAGCCTCCGCTGCCTCCGGAACCTCCGCTGCCGCCGCTGCCTCCGGAACCTCCGCTGCCGCCGGAACCTCCGCTGCCGCCGAAACCTCCGCTCACGCCTGCGGCGGCTGATATCCGCGCCGTCCTGTATATGCATGAGTATATCAAAACCGGCGGCAGATACGGCACTGGAGACCAGGTCAGCACCGACGTGTTTTTCAAAAACGATGCCGGGGAACGTATCACGTTGAGCGCCAACGACATCTCTTCCTTCAACGGAACCTCCGTCGGCCCTGCCGCTTCGCGATACTCCGTTTCCACCAGTCTGCCCGACGGGTGGAGCAATTCCTGGGTGAAGCTGTCCTTCAGCAACGGGCGCATCGTCATCTCCCTGACCCCCGCCGGCCTAGCCGCGCTGAAGGCTTTGCAGAGCATCGGGGACAGCCTGATCGACTATTTCAAGGTGACGGTCACGGACAATCACACCGGCAAGGTCTTTGAATATACCACACAAGTAGTCGCCCCCACCACGCCCGAATTCAACTCCCACGAGCAGGACGCTCTGGATGCGGCCTCGGGCGCGGCTGGCCTGCATATCGCGGGCGAGTACCACAGCGGATCGGGGAACAACCTCGGCAAGCCCTACAACATCATAGGCTCGGCTCAGAACGATAAAATCATCATCAACGAAAAGTTTGACGGCGGCAGCCAGATCTGGGCCAGCGCAAAAGACGCCAAAAACCTCACCGGAGCGAAAGACTCCAACCATATCGAACTGCTCCAGGGCGTACAGGCCGACGGCAAAGCCACGCACAACATTGTGAACACAACGGGCGGCGATATAATCATCAGCGGCGGGAGCATCGACCGCTCATCCACAGCGGGAACAGCTTACGAGAACACGGGCTTCGGCGCGACAACCGCCTCGGCCCTTTTCGCCAAGAACGGCGGGAGCAACTCCATCAGCGGAGAAAACCTGACCCTGCTTACCTCCGGCTCCGCCCAATTACATGAGGCTATCCGTTCCCAGGGCGAGGGATCAATCAACTCCGTCAGACTCTCGGGGAAACTGAGCATGGGAGATACAGCCCAGAGTTCAGGAAAAGATGTGGCCTTCGCTCTTGACAAGGGAGTCATCGACGTGCGTACCGAAGGCGCTTTCACCCTGAATACGCAGGGCAAACCCTCTACACTGGCTTACGCCATGTCCGGCGGACACGTCAGCCTGAACGTGAACGGCCTGAACATCACCGAGAATGTCACGGGCACCTCCCCGAAGCCGGGCACACAAGGAAGCGTTGCCTCGACCATTTACGCCTCCGGCGACCGCTTTTACGATTACGGCAGCCGGGCGGAAGTCATCAGCCGCGACTCTGTGAACATTTCCTACACCAACCATGGCAACAATTACTCTTTCAATGCCCTGAGCAGTTACGGCAAAGGCTCCGAGGCGATACTGCGTACCGAGGGGAAGGGTAATATCAACGTGGAATTAAAGGAAAGCGCCGGTCCCGGCGGGGCGGTTCTCGCCACCGCCACGGCGGGAGGCCGCAACACTATCGACAGCGCGGGCGACATCAACTACCTGGCAACGGGCAACGCGGGCTATATGTTGTACAATCAGGTGTACAACATGGGTGACGGCACCGGCAACACTCTGCTGGCCAAAGGCGACGTGAAACTGGATATGCAGTTGCGCGCGCCCGCTATCGCAGACGCCAAGGATGTGGACAGCGTCAGATCCGGTTACGGCATGTACTCCCAGGGCGGAAAAAACACCATCCGTGCCGGGGGCGATGTACACATCGGCATTGAAATGACCGAGGGCAGCGTGGAGCGCTATGCCGGGCAGACGCAAATCCGGGGAATGGACGTCAATTACGGCGGCGAAAACACCATCAAGGGCGAGAACGTAGAGATCATCCTCAAGGGAGGCGCCGCCACGGAAGTCGCCGGCATGTTCACCGCCGGCAAGTACAGCAGCGATTCCGGGGGCGTGAACCGCATCACGGCGTCCGAATCTGTGGAAATAAACGCCTCGGGAGACAAGAATATCTACGGCATGTCGGTTGGTCGGGGGAGCAACATCATCGAAGCCTCGGAAGATTCCAGGGGCATCGTGGTTACTCTGCATGTTGAAAGCAAAGGCGGCTCTGCATATGCCATGTATGCTTTCAACAACGGCGTGAACAGCATCACCGGGTCCGCCGGTGAAGACCGCATTGATATCCGGGGCAACATCGCCGCCGGATCGGGGCGGAACGAAATCAGCACCGGCGCGGGCAACGACGTGATTATTCTGGACGGCGCGGTGAGCGGGCGCTTCAACCTTGATGCGGGCGAAGGCCATGACGCTCTGGTGCTGAAAGCCGCCGACTTCGGCGAGTTCTCCAGCCGCTACGGCTCATGGCTGGCAAACAACTTCGCTTCGATGCACATCGAATCCGTGCATGTGGCGCTCAACGGCTTAAGCAGCAGTGATCTGAGCAATCTGCAGCACTATTTCAGCAACAGCGCGTTCAACAGAGTGTCTGTCACCTATACAACCGGCGACACCATGCGGCTGGACGGGTTCATCGACGAAAACGCGCTCTCCGATATCTATCTCGGAGATTTGCTGGACATGACCGACAGTGTGCACCACCTGGATATGACGGGCGGCAAGAGCAACTCCCTGCACATCGACAGCAAGAGTTTCGAACAACTGCTTGGAGCCGCAACGCAAAACGGCGGCAGACCGACCATCACAGGAGACGCCAACGACAGCGTCACTCTTGAGGGTCACTGGACGCGGACCGGCACGTTTACGGACGCGACTGGGTCTTACAACGTGTATGCCAACGCGGAAGGCCACGAACTGCTTATTGCCCAGAACCTGCTGAACATTACCTGCGGCTGAGCTTTGCTCTACGCTCCCATTTGAGTAGGGGGGAGCCTCGCGGCTCCTCCCTCTCTCACACCACCGGACAAGCGCACCGCATCCGGCGCTTTCTTTCAGATTTTAACCGCGACAGCTTTACTGCTGAGTAACGTCATAAGTCGTTTTCTTGTACGGGCCAGCACGGGGCCAACACCAGAAAATCAGCGCTTCCTTAGCTCCGTTCAATCATTATATCTCTAATGCTGCTGCTGCCGCAATCTTGCAATTCGGCTCAGATTGAAGTATGATGCCGACAAGAAAATTTTCTGCACACATGATATGAATTCCCCCAAGGGGCCACGCGTATAACATGGAAACACGCCTCAGTAATCGCCCCTTGCCCTTCACAGCCCGTCCGCGGCTCTGGTTGCTCTTTTTATTGATCCTGCCGCTGCTGTTTGCCGCGCTCGGTTGCGGCAGCAAAAATCCCGACCCAAAACCGCAAAAAGAATCCGAAACTCCGGACAATGTTCTCTGGACATATGCAAGCAAGGCTCTGTCCTTCCACTTCTCCGCCGCCAAGGATTTGAATGCTTTCGACAACAAGGCGCACAGCTTGCAACTCTGCATTTACCAGCTTGACAAGCGTGAGGCCTTTGAGGCTCTCGCGGGTACGGACGACGGGAAAAACAGCTTGTTGCAGTGCGCGGCCTTCGACAAATCCGTCAAGGCCTCCGCCCGCGTCTTCGTGCAACCCGGCGAAGACGCAGTGCACACACTGGATCGCGCCGAAGGAACGCAGTTTGTCGGCATTGCCGGTGGCTATTTTGAATCCACACCGCAACAGTCCGTCAAACTTTGGGAGATTGCACCCAAAAGCACCGTGAGCGGTTCTTTGTTCTGGAAATCCACCACTTACAGCGCGGGAAGCCTGGCGCTTTCCCTGCATTTGAGCGCGCACGCGCTGGAAGATATGGACGATGCGGATAAGGACAAAGACCCAAATCGGGGAAAGGGAACTGCGCCTTCCCCCCAATTGAGCGCGCAAGCGATCGGAAAAACCGATGATGCGTCGCGGGTCGCAAAACGGGAGATGAAAAATTGAAGGGACACCGCCCGGTATTCTGGAATCAGGGGCTTTTTCTGCACCCACAGCATTTTCAGGCGGCGGACGAAGAGACGCGGCGTCTGATTGAACCCTTGCGTCAGTTTGGTCTGCCCTTTTTCTGGGGAGTGCGCCGTCTTGTCTGGCGCGATGTCGCATCGCAATCCTCTCTGGAAATTGAAAACCTTGAGGCTGTTTTCCCCAGCGGGGCCGTCGTCAATGTGCCTTTTGACGCCGCACTGCGTCCTCTGGCTCTGGATGCAAAATGGCCTGAACCGGACCGGCCCTGCCTTTTGTATCTCGGTCTCGCCCTGCCGCAGACCGGCGGCGCAAACGCCGCGCCGGAAGGCGAACGCGACGGCAAACGTTTTGTATATGCCGAAGAACCGGAAAACCTGCCGGACATGTACGGCGCCGGCGCGCCGGCGCCTGTGCAACGCCTGCGCTATGCACCGGTATTAATCCGCGACAGCGAGAAGAAGCGCTATACAAATTTTGAGATGCTGCCGATTGCGCTTGTACGGCGGATCGGGGAGCATATTGAACTTGACGCGCATTTTCTGCCTCCCCTGCTCTGCCTTGACGCCAACCAGCATTTGTCCGGTCTGGTGCGGGAGGTGGAGGACATGGCGCTTTCCTGCGCGAACCGTCTTTCCGGCTACAAAAGCATTGCCGCGGATGACAACGCAAGCGCGGGCATAGACTTTGTGCTCAATTTTACCGCCCTCGGCATCCTCAACAGGTATATTCCCCTGCTGGCGCATTTGCGCGCCGCGCCCGGCATTCACCCCTGGCGCATATACGGGGCGCTGCTCCAGATGCTGGGCGAACTTTCCACATTTTATGACAATGTGGACTGCCTGGGTCGCGGTACCGCATCCGGCGAAACACTGCCGGACTATAACCACGAAAGTCCGGGCGAATGCTTTGGGGCCGTGTGCGGGCTTGTGAAAAAACTCATGGCGGATTTGCATATAAGCGCGGCAAAAACGCTGCCCCTGCTGCCGGAGCCGCCCTATTTCTCCGCTGACATTCCGGAAAATTTTCTTTCCGTGTCCTGCAAATACTGGATTATGGTGCATGTCGAGCATCTGACCGAGACTATGGCGGACAATTTCCCCCGTCTTGCCAAACTCGGCACACGGCAACGCCTGAACACCATTATCGCCAAAGCCGTTTCCGGCGTGCCGCTGACCAAAGCGCGCTCCGCCCCGCCGGTATTCACCCGGGGGGCGGACACCGCATGGTATGTGGTGGATACAGCCCATCCGCTCTGGCAGAATATTACGGATGAAGGGAAGGTCAGCCTCTTTTGGGAAGGGGCGCCGAATTCCGCCCAAATAAGCCTCGTGGCGACAGGACGGTAGACTATGCCCTACGCGGACTGGTTTAATGAGGCGCTTGCAACGGCACTTATGGCGGCTCTGCCGGCTTCTTCTCCTGCCGCACAGGCCAAAACGGACAACAGCTCCGTTGTCACGGCAGATCAGGACGCTACTGACGAAAGCGAAGATTTGAGTCAGGCGGACATTTTGCGCAAACGTCTGGTTACGCTGCTGCAGGAGGCCGGCAACAAGGCCGGAGTGGATGGTCTTTTCGCCGAAGATATTGAAGCGGCGGATTTTGCCGTGTGCGCTTTTATGGACGAGGCCCTGCTCAGTTCGGACTGGAGCGGCAGAAAAGATTGGATGACCCGTCCTCTTCAGCTTGAGCGCCATGGAACGGGCACAGCCGGTGAGGAATTTTTCACTGTGCTTGACCTGTTGCTTGAACAGTCCGAATCCGGGTTCCTTCCTAACGCTGCGACGCCGGAACAAAGCCCGCGGCAAAGGTCTCTGGCAGCCACGCTGGAAGTATTCGCTCTCTGCCTCATGCACGGTTTTACCGGCATGTATTTCCAGGATAATCAGCCCCTGCGCAACCGACTTGAACGCATAGCGCGTATTGTTCCCAGCGTGGGCCTGGGACTTGCCCCTCTGGAGCAGCATTCCGGGCTTTTCGTGGATGCGCACAAGCCCGCGCCGCGCCGCAGGCTGAATATGCTGCGCCGTATCGATGTGCTTGATTGTCTGCTCTGGCTTGCGCCTCCGCTTGTTGTGGCGCTGCTCTATAATCTTTGCGAAACGCGATTGAACCTGCTTTTGAACGCTCTTTCGCAGGGGGGCGCATAAACATGTTGAAAACACTGTTACGCGTTCTGCTGTGGCTGATCTTGCTTGTCGCGTTAATAGCCGGTGTCGCCTTTTTACTGTTTATAATCAAGATACCGAAAACACAGGTTTTTGCCGGATTGGCCATCCTGGCCGCGTTGCTTCTCGGCCTTGTGCTGCTGCGGCGTTTTGTGACGCGGCGGCATCGGCGTTTGCAAATCGAACAGATTGTCACGCTGGACGCGCGTAGCCTGGATGACGCCCCCAAAGACCGGCAGATGCTGGAAAATCGCTGGGCGCGCGCTGCCGCCATCCTGAAAAATTCCTATCTCGGACGTTTCGGCAATCCCGTGTATGCGCTGCCCTGGTATATGGTTATGGGCAGGACAGGCGCGGGAAAATCTTCAGCTATCAGTCACAGCGGCTTAAACGCCATGCTGACGGATCTCGGCCCGGACCCGGATCACCCCAGCACACGCAACTGCGACTGGTTTTTTTTCCATGAGGCGGTCGTGCTGGACACGGCCGGCCGCTATACGGTCGCCCTGGACGAGGCGGTAGACAGCGCGGAATGGCGTGATTTTTTGCTGCAACTTGCAAAATACCGCCGCAAAGAACCCCTGAACGGACTGGTCATAGCCGTTGCGGCTGACACCCTCTACGGCGACGGCGACCATCTTCTCCCCGACGCGCGCTGCCTGCGCCGCCGCCTTGATGAGATTATGCGCACTCTCGGCGCGAAGTTTCCCGTGTACCTGATGGTCACAAAAATCGATCTGCCTGTCGGCATGGCACGTGTGCTGGAAGATTTGCCGCCTGAACTCAGAAAACAGAGCGTAGGCAAAATCTTGCAGTCACCGGACAAAAAAGATCTGATCCCCGTTGCCGTGCAGATAAAAAGAGCGATAGACGAGATATTGGATCATTTCCGTTCCCTGTGCTTGTTTGCACATACCAATCAGCAGACGCCGCACGGCATTCTGGCCTGGGAAGAGATAAAATCCGTTATGCCTGCCCTGAGCGCCTTTGCCGAGGAGTTGTTTACAGAAAGTCCCTATCAGGAAACACCGCTGCTGCGCGGCATTTTTTTCTCAAGCGCCCTGCGTTCCGGCGTAGAGCGGCAAAGCCACGCTTTCCCCAGGCTTAACGCCCTGGTGCGCCGTTTGCTTAAAATACGGGAAAGCGGCGGCGGCGTGTTTTTGCATGATTTTTTCAGCAGTATTCTGCCGGATGACCGCAACCTGAATGTCCCCATCGCGGAATATCTGCGTTGGCGTTCGTCAACGCGCATTCTCGCTTATGCGGTCATGCTGCTTGCCGCTTTCGGCATAAGCGCGCTGTGTCTTTTGTCCTATGCGCACAACGACGCGCTGCTGCGCAGCATGACGTTGCCGACGATGACGAAGTGGGACCAGAACATCCCATCCCGAATACTGGCTTTTGAACGTCGTTTCCGGGACGCTGCGCAAATGGAATATACTGTAAAAAACAACGATATTCCCGACATGGGTTTTGATCAAAGCCAAAAAGCCCTGCGCTTGTTCAACAAAAAACTCAACTCGGAATTCGCCGACGATCTGTTTGAGCGCGCATCCGCTACCCTGAGAAACAGACGAGTGGCAGCGACGCAGCAAACGCCGGATTCGGAATTCAACATGCTGGCCGCAGATCTGGTATGGCGTTTTGATTTACTTGATTCCGTAAGGCAGGGAAAGAGCTTTGACGAACTCTTAAAAATTCCCGCCATGCCGCAAGGGATTCTTGACGCTCTCAACGTCGGTGATGTTCCCCTGCTGGTTCCTTCCCTGGCCTACAGCGTGTCCCGCTATTACTACGGCA
Organism: Desulfovibrio sp.; assembly: GCA_031260965.1. GTDB lineage: Bacteria > Desulfobacterota > Desulfovibrionia > Desulfovibrionales > Desulfovibrionaceae > Frigididesulfovibrio. Next base: position 12,089 of record JAISKK010000044.1, read on the forward strand.
TCACGGACCCGGCGGTTCAGGGACAGATCCTGCGCTCCCTGCACACATCCTTGTCGCGTTTGCCGACCATCAAGGACAATTCACTGGAATGGCTGACGCAAAGGGCAAAGTTTCTGGCCTCGCTCACTCCCTTGCAGGGCGGCGTCTTCTGGCGCGGGGCCATGTCGGATGCGTTGAATTCGGTGCAGCTCGACCCTGTATATACCTCCGCCGGCTTTGCAGTAACCATGGACTATCTGAACAGGCTGGCAATGATCGTTTCCGGGGCGGAAACGACGCCGCAAGGACAAAACTTTTTACACTGGTACGCGGCAACATATGTTGAAGCCTGGAAAAGCTTCGCGCTGGCCTTCGCCCAAAAGATGCAGGAACTATCCACCGCGACCATGGCCGCCGATTCCATGACCCTGATGAGCTCCGAGAATAATCCTTTTTTTCAGCTTCTTCTGCGCATGGAAGAAGAACTGCGCCCCATACTGCCCTGGCTTGACACCGTGCCGCCCTGGATTGACGACCTTGCGCTCTTTGCCGAGACCCTGCGCCTGCTGAAGACCGCCGAGGAAAAACAGGATCCGACGCTGGGCAAACGCCTGAGCGCCGCCACTCAACAGTTGACGACAATTTTTGACGAAACTGTCGACAAAAAGACCAAGGAACGCAACGCCCGCGCCGGACAAATTCTCAAAGGTCTTCAGGCCTGTCTTGCCTCTCTGCATGATCTGGTGCGTTATACCCTGGCCGAAGACCTGGCCTTCAGCATAGTACATGGGGCCATGCCGGACGAGAACAACAAAGAAGCCGCCACCTCGCCGCTTATCCTGGCAAAAACCAACCTCCTGGCCTTTCAGAACAGCATCAACACGATGCAGGAGGCCAGTTCGCCTGTTTTTGTGCTGAATAATGGTCCGCTGGTCTTTTTCACGGCCCGGCTGATAAATTCCACTTCCTGCCATATCCAGTCCTTGTGGGAAGGCAACGTGTTGGTCAAAGCCGGCGGAGTCGCGCCGCTGCAACTACAGCAGGCCCTTTTCGCGGAACCGGGCGGGCTGGCCCGCGACTTTGCCGACAAAACCCTGGCTTATATGCTCAACCACACCCTGCGCGGCTATGAATCTGAAAAACTGGACGGCACTCCGCTGCCTTTTACAGACGAATTTTTACATTTTCTCAACACGGGCATTTTTGAGTTCTATCCGTTGCCGCAGCAGTACGGCGTAACGGTGGACGCCGTGCCGGTGGACGTCAACGACGAGGCCTTGGAAAAACCCTTTGCCGTGACGCTCTCCCTTGACTGCACGCGGCAAAAACAGGAGCTGACCAACTACAACAGCCCGGCCTCGCAATACTTTGCCTGGCAGAAAGACGGCTGCGGGGACACAAAACTTGCCATTCGCTTCAATTCCGTTACCCTTGAGGTACTGTACGGAGGCGAAAACGGTTTTGTGCGTTTTCTGCACGATTTCAGCTACGGCTACAAAACATTCACGGCAGCGGATTTCCCCGCGCAGGCGGCCGTTTTGAAAAAACTGGGCGTCTCGGAGATAACCCTGCGCTATAAAATTGCCGGGGCCGAATCTGTGTTACGCGCAGCTAGCTACACGCCCGGCGAACTGCCCTTTGTCGCCGCGCAATGCCGAAGGTAACCAGAGCGGATGAACATTGAACAGACCAATCCGGCGCTAACATTTCGGTCAGGAATTTATGGACAATACCAGCTATTACCAGAGGGAGCTTGAACATTTGCGGGTTCTCGCGGCTGAATTTTCCCGCGCCCACCCCGCCATAGCTCCCCTGTTGTCCGGCCCGTCCTCCGATCCTGATGTGGAACGCCTTCTGGAAGGCGCGGCCTTTCTGACCGGACAACTGACGCAGAAACTGGACGAGAGTTACGATCGCATTGCCGAAGATTTGAGCAGCCTGATGCTGCCGCAAATGCTGCGCGATATGCCGAGTTGCACCATACTCCGCTTCAGCCCGAAAGCCTCTCTGTCGGAAAGCATAGTCGTGCCCAAGGGCAGCCGCGCGGCTTCCAGCGATGTGGATGGCGCATCCTGCGTTTTCAGCACCGTTTACCCTGTGGAACTGGCGCCCATGCGGCTTGCGGGGGTGCATACAGACGCGCGTCTCGGCAAAGCGTCCGGCATACGTCTTGATTTTTCCCTGAGCTTTCCTCCCGCTTTCGCCGCCTTGAAAAGGCTCAGGCTGTTTTTTCCGGGTTCACGCACCGAAAGCGCGCAAAGACTCTTTTTTCTGCTCCGCCACACTGAACGGCTCGTCTTCCAGGCCGGAGAGACGCAACTGACAATGCCGGGAAGCGCGCTTTCCCCTGTAGGTTTTGACGCCGAAGAGGGGCTTTTCCCTTACCCGGCGACGGCCTATCCCGGTTTCAGGCTTTTACAGGAATATTTTGTTTTTCCGGAAAAATTTTTCTTTGTGGACATTCCCCTGCCGCTTTTTAAAACCGCTCCCAAAGGTGTGGAAAGATTTTCCTGCACTTTTGAACTGCGGCAATCTCCCTCCGATGACGTTCCCTCTTTCGCGCTTGACGATTTCGCGCTTTTTGCCGCGCCGGCCATCAATCTTTTTCCGCATGAAACCATTCCCGTCAAAGCCGATCAGCGCCAGGAGAGCTATCCCATCCGGGCCAATGCCTCCAACAGTGAGGCTTACAACCCCTATCAGGTGGTCGAGGTCAGGGGCATATCCGCCGCGGCCTCCGGAGAACGCCGTTATTCTCCTCTGCTGGCGGCCTCCCGTGACCTTTCCGCTCCGGTCTGGAGCGTAAGTCAAAAACAGGAAAACAAGCGGCAGGAAATGCGCCTTTTTCTCATGTACCCCATAGGCGCCCAGATACCGGAAGGAGAAGTGCTGTCTCTGAACGTGCTTTACAGCAACGGCAATCTGCCGGAGCGGCTGAAGAGCGGCGATGTGCATCTGCCGCTTTCCACCTCGCCGGCTCTCGCCGATTTCACCAACCTGACGCCGCCGACAAGCCCCATACCGGCGCCCGGCAAAGGCAATGTGCTCTGGTCCATGCTGGCCCATCTGCATTTGAACTATCTGCCGCTCGCGGACGCGCAGACGCTGCGCGCTCTGCTTTCTACATATCTGCCTGAAAAAGCGGATTTTATGTATTCCGGCGCGAACAAAATGCGTATCGAATCCATTATTTCCGTCAACGCCAAACCCCTGGATTATATCTGGAAGGGTCAGCCCGTCCGGGGCTCCGACATCCTGATAACCCTTGATGAATCCGGTTTCAGCAACACCGGCGACCTGTATTTTTTCGGCATGGTAGTGTCGGCTTTTTTGCAGGAATACTCGGCCATCAACAGCTTTGTGCGCGTCACGGTGACTGACGCCACGGGGAAATACGCCTTCGTATGGCACAAGCACAAAACAGAATACTCCCGCCGATAATCCGGGATCTGATCGACCAGCCGCAGCAATTCTCCTTTTCGCAGTTGATGCTGCTCCTGCGCCAGTGGTCAAAACCCGCATCCGGCGCGGAATGGGAAGCTGTCCTGCGCGGGCGCGTACGCTTCCGCCCCACACTTTCCCTCGGTTTCGCCGTGACGGATGTGGACGATCTGAACCTTGAACTTTCCGATCCCGCACAGGACAGATGCCCCTTCACTTCCGCGCGGATCACGGCGTCTTTTCTCGGTCTTTACGGCGCTTCTTCTCCGCTGCCGATGTTTTATACAGAACGCCTGCTGGACGAAAAGGCCGAAGACTGTTCGGCCATGCGCGACTTTCTGGATATTTTCAACAATGCCTTTTTTCTGCTCAACTACCGGCTCTCCAGGCTTGTCTATCCCTTGCACAACGCTCTGATCGGCTATGACCATGACGCAAAACACATGCTCATGTCGCTTGCGAGTTTCGGCAATATGCCCCTGCGGGAAAAACTTGCCGACGAACATATTTTTTTGCGCTACGCCGGGCTATTTTCCATGTCCACGCGCTCGGCTCTCGGATTACGCACCATGCTGGCCGATGCCTCCGGCGGCAACGCAACGCGCATACACTGCAACATCCTGCGGCACGCGCCTGTGCCTGCAGAACAACAGACACGTCTGGGGCTTGCGGCCTCCACCCTGGGCGAGGACCTTATCCTGGGGGACTCCGTTCCCTGTTACCAGGGTAAAATCGCCATAGAATTTTACGATCTGGACGAGGAAGCCATGCAGCGTCTTTTGCCGGGCACAAGCACGGCGCTGCGTCTGCACGCGCTGATCCGCAACTACTGCCGTGAGCCGCTTGATTACGAAGTTCTGCTGCGGATGCGGGCGGACAGCGCGCAGCCTTTTTCTCCCGGCGGCAACGCGCACGGCCGCTTTGCGCGGCTTGGGCATGACGTCTGGCTGGGCTTCGGCGGCGACGCGCCCGATGCGGCGCTGCCGCGTTCCACGGCTCTTTTTCCAGCGGGATACGAGAATTAAAACATTACTATAAAGGAGCTTCGTCTATGGCGGCCAGTGTTTTTGATTTACGCCGGTGGCTGGAAAAAGCGGAAGCGATCGGCCAGCTGAAAAAAGCGGAAGGGGCTGATTTGAAGCTTGAGGTCGGCGCCATATCGGAATTAAACTCCAAACGCGGCGGACCTGCGATCCTGTTTGACAATTTCGAGGGCTATAAGGCCGGGTTCAGGGTCTTGACCGGCTCGACGCTCAATTCCCTGACTCTTGGTCTGACTATGGGTTTCGAGGGTCATCTGGACAATCTGGCCGTGGTGGACAAGGTAGCGGAAAAATTACGCGCAGTTGAGGCCACGGCGAATGATTACCCGGTGGAATTTGTTACAGACGGCCCCATCATGGAAAATGTCGTAAAAGAAGATGATGTGGATTTGACCATTTTCCCCGTTCCTGTCTGGCATGAACTGGACGGCGGCGAATTTATCGGAACGGGGTGCTGGCAGATACATCAGGACCCGGAAAGCGGCTGGACCAATGTGGGCACCTATCGCGTTCAGACTTTGGGCAAAAATGTTGTCGGCAACTACATCTCTCCAGGCCACCATGGCAATATCATCAGGCAAAAGTATTGGGATAGAGGCGAGCCTTGTCCTGTCGTCATGTGCTTTGGCGCGCATCCGCTGTTTTTGCTGTTGGGTTCTTCCGACGTTCCGGCCGGTGTGGATGAGCTTGCCTGGGCAGGCGCTCTGGCAGGCAACCGCGTCCCTGTCGTCAAAGGGCCGGTAACCGGTCTGCCGATACCGGCGGACGCCGAAGTAGTTGTTGAAGGCTATGCCTATCCCAATGACCAGTTGACCGAGGGACCGCTGGGCGAGTTTACCGGGTACTATGCCGGAGGGCAAACACTAGAGCCTGTTGTCAGGGTAAAAGCCCTCTATTACCGCAACGACCCGATTCTTCTCGCTTCGCCGGTCGGGCGTCCGCCCAACGATACTTCCTATCAGTTCAGTATCATGCGTTCAGCGGCCATCAAGGAAACTCTGCGCAAGGCCGGCGTCCCCGCCGTCAGGGGTGTTTGGGTATCGGAAGCCGGCGGCGGCAGGATGTTTCTGGCGACCAGCATCACGCAAAAATACGCGGGGCACGCCGGCCAGGCTGCGGCGATTGCTTGCAACTGCCAGGCGGGAGGCTTGATGGCGCGTTATTCAATTGTGGTGGATGATGATATTGACCCTTCCAATAATGACGATTTAATCTGGGCGCTCAGTACGCGTTCCGACCCCCAGGAAGATATTGACATTTTGCGTCAATGCTGGAGCAACCCGCTTGATCCGATGATTACCGACGAAGACAAGGCCAGAAAACGGTTGTGGAACAGCAGGGCCGTCATCAACGCGTGTATTCCTTTTGATCGCTTGGCCAGAGTGGCAAAAACATATAAGGGCGAGGCTTTCGCGCCTGTTGCCGAGGCAACGCCGGATCTGCTGAAAGAAACGAAAGAAAAGTGGGCGCATCTGTTTGAATAGATGAACAAAAGCTGATACCGAAGACTGGCGCCATAATCCATAAGGCAAGACGCTGTGACAGTATGAAAAAAATAATCGTTGCCATGACCGGAGCAAGCGGGCAGATTTATGGCGTCAGGCTTCTGGAATTGCTGCGCGACATCGCTGATGTGCAGACACATCTGATTGTGTCCGACTGGGCGAAGAAAACACTTGAGCTGGAAAGCGACAAAAGTATTGATTACGCTCTTTCACTGGCTGATTGCGTATATGACATCAACAATCAGGCCGCGACTCTTTCCAGCGGCTCTTTCAAACGAGACGGTATGGTTGTCGTGCCTTGCAGCATCAAGACGCTTTCGGCCATAGCCAATTCATATACGGAAAACCTGATTGTGAGGGCAGCCGATGTCACGCTGAAAGAGAGAAAACGCCTGATCCTGGCGGTCAGGGAGTCGCCCCTGCATCCGGGACATCTCCGCCTGATGACGCTCGCGGGGGAAGCCGGCGCGGTCATCGCCCCGCCTGTACCGGCTTTTTATAATCATCCCGAGACACTTATGGACATCATTGATCATACTGTCTGCAGATACCTTGACCTGCTGGAACTGGACGCGCCAAACGATAAACGCTGGCGCGGATTATCTGTCGGCGACGCGACAGTCGCTGCAGGCGGCCGGCCACAAGTCTGTCAGGAGTGACGTGCGTGGGAAAAAGTATTTCAGCGCAAAATAACAAGGTTAAAAAGCTGTGCGGCATGGCGGCAGGCGCTGGGCAACACAAAGTGGAGGCTATGGTGATAGCTTGCGGCAAAGACATCCTGGTTGCGCTGGGCGGCGGCACAAACTGTCATATCGGCGCGACCGCCACAGCCGTGCCCCGCCCCAGTCTTGCGGACGGCGCAAAGCTGTCCGCAAGCGCTTCCGTACTTTGCGTCACCGGGCACAAGGAAGACGAGATAGCGCGGGGAACGGCCCTGTCCCTCGCATCTGCCTGTAATTGCGTTGTCACGGTTGTTGCGGGCATCCATATAGACGGAGCCACGTCTGAAGATATTGCTATCTTGAAAAGAAATTGCGAATGTTTGGCAGCGCGTCTGTCCAAAAAAATGTCCCGGCGTTAAAACTGATTTCTGAAAGACGGATCATGCCGCCTGTCCGCTTTGATCCGACCGGTGGACAGATGACCGAAGAATGCAGGCGCAATCACGCGCATAAAAATGGGGGTATTAAGATGCTCAAGAAAATCGCGCTGGAAGAACACTACGACTCCCCGGGTCTCTGGGCCTCGGGGCCGCACGAGTTAATGAAGAAGGATTACTTCGAAGCGGTACAGGAGCGCCTGAAAAACATCGACCTCCGCATTGAGGACATGGACAGGAACGGCATCGAAACGTACATCCTGTCTCTGGCCCAGCCGGGCATCGAGGGAGTTTGCGATGCCGGGACCGCCGCCGCCAAGGCAAAAGAGATGAACGATTACTGCGCGGAAAAAATGGTGGCGAAATATCCGACGCGGCTTCGCGCTTTCGCCTGTATCCCGCTTCAGGACCCCGCACAGGGAGCGCGCGAGCTTGAACGCGCGGTGAAGGAACTTGGCTTCGTCGGCGCGTTGATCAACGGGTATACGAATATTGGCGACGTAAACACCGCGCAGTATCTTGACGAACCGCAGGTGGAAGTATTTTGGGCCAAGGTTGAAGAACTCGGCGTGCCGGTATATCTGCATCCGCGCATCCCGCTGCCGAACCAGCAGCGCATTTACGAAGGGTACCCCGGATTGCTGGATTCCGCGTGGGCCTTCGGCGTCGAGACGGCAACCCACGCGGTCCGTCTCATCCTGAGCGGCCTGTTTGATCGCCACCCCGGCCTCAGAGTCATTCTCGGACATTTGGGCGAAGGGCTGACCTTTACGCTGCCGCGCCTCGAACACCGGCTGCGCCACACGAAAAAGGAACTGCACGGCGCACATGAGAAAGCGCCGACAGAATATCTGCGGAAGAACTTCTATCTGACGACAAGCGGCACGTTCCGCTCCCAGGCGTTGCTCGACACGATACTCGAAGTCGGCGCCGATCACATCCTCTTCTCGGTCGACTCTCCTTACGAGACGCCTGATGAACTCGCGCCGTGGTTTGACGCCTGCCCGATAAGCGAGAATGATCGCCAGAAGATCGGCCGCGACAACGCCAGGGCGCTTTTTGGACTGTAAGGCGACCGAAAATGCTCCGGCGCTCTGAGAGGCACGTATGGACGAAACACTGAGTTCGCTGGGCGCAAAGCCCATTCCCGGCCCCGAGCCGGCGGGCCTTGATGCGCGCTATGAACCGGAATACGCCGCCGTGCTGGCGGAAATTGAAAAACTCGGTTTTTCCGGACAGGGATCGGCGCTTTCCTGGCCGGAGGTGGAAGCCAACACGCGCGCCATATTAGCTGATAAATCAAAAGATTTGCAGATTGCCGCCTACCTTGCGGTAGCGCTTTGGCAAAACAGGGGTGTCGAGGGCCTGCTGCCGGGCGTGCAAATTCTGGACGCTCTGTTACGCGAATATTGGCAGACGGCCTGGCCTCCGCTCAAACGCATGCGCGGACGCGTCAACGCTGTTGACTGGTGGCACGAGAAAACAAACGTTTATCTGCAAAGTCTGCTTGAGCAAAACGCCGCGCTTGAGGCCGCCTACCGTCAACAACTGCTTGACGCGCTCCAGAATCTGGAAACCCAACGCTCCGATCTGCTCCCGGACGCCCTGCCCTTGCGGGATCTGCTTGCAGCGGTGGGACGCTTGTCGGCCCCGGCTTCCGAAGACGCCGCCGCAACTCCGCGGGATCAAACAGAGAAAGCGGCGGAACCCGCCGTTGCCGCCGCGCCGGAAAAATCCGCGGCGAAACTTGTGAGCGCTTCCCATTCCGTGCCGAAAGTAGCGGCATCGAAAGCGACGGCGACGGAGGATCTGACAGCCCTGCAACGCCAGTTTGTGGACGCCGGGCTGAATTATCTGCCCCCGGCCCGCAGGGCCAACCCGGCGGACCCCGCGCTGTGGCGGCTGTCGCGCCTCATCGCCTGGGGCGGCATAGCGGCCCTGCCTCCCCTGGAAGAGATGCGGACCTTTTTGCCGGCCCCGGATCTGACCCAGCTTGACGCCGCCGCGCGTCTGCTGGAGAGCGGCAAGGCGCTCGAGTCCGCGCTTGCGGCGGAAGATATGTTCGTCACCGCCCCTTTTTGTCTGGATATCCAGCGCCTGATCCACAAGTCGCTGCTCGCCGCCGGCTACGCGGCGGCGGCCGGGGCGGTGCAGGAAGAATGCGCGCGTTTCACCCGGCGGCTGCCCGGAGTGGAACGCCTGAGTTTTACGGACGGCACGGCTTTTGCCGCGCCGGAAACCATCGCCTGGCTGCACGCCGCCACCACTCGCCAGGGCGGACAAGAGGACGATGCAGGGACGCGGGAATCCTCGACAACAGAGAATCCGGCCTGGCAGGAAGCGCGTAAACTCCAGGAACAAAACGACATTGCCGGCGCGCTGAACGCGCTTGACGCCGCAAAGACATTTTCCCCCGCCCTGAACCTGCGTCTGCGCACCGAACAACTGCGTATCCTGTGTGACGCGGGGGAAGAAGCCGCCGCCGTCGCCCTGGCCAAAACACTGCTGGCGGAAACGGAAGAACGCGCCCTGGACAACTGGGATCCGGATCTGGCGCTGGAAACGCTGCTCGTCGTCCGTCAGGCGCTGACGCTTTTTGACGCGCAAAACATCGCTGCCCCCCAGGGTCTGCAAATCCGTATTGCGCGGCTGAAACCCGCTTCCATACTCAAGGGCGTTTTATTTTGAACCGGAAGAAGACAGTTTTCTGTAGGCCTCAAGCACCCGGACCACATAATCCCGCGTTTCCGCATAGGGGGGGACGGTCCCGTAGTGCTGCACCGCGCCCGGCCCGGCGTTATAGGCCGCCAGAGAAAGCTCAAGGCTCGGGAAAACCCGCAGCATGGCCGCCAGATAGCGTGTTCCGGCCTCTGTGTTGGCGGCAGGATCAAAAAAATCCGTCAAACCAAGTTCCCGACCGGTATCGGGCATGATTTGCATGGCCCCGAGAGCGCCTTTCGGAGAAACCGCCCTGGGGTTAAAGTTGGATTCTATTTGCAGTACAGCTTTTATCAGGGTCGGATCCACGCCATGCCTGCGCCCGGCAAAAAGGGTGATGTTTTCCCAGTCCGGGGCGAAGACGCTTTGCCCGCCCTGCGGCCTCGGCCCTGTAAGGGTGAAGCCGCCTGTAAAAAACGGACGAGGGTTTGGCCGCGTGTTTGCAAGGGGCGGAAAAGCAACGCGGGTCGAAGGCCTGGCCGGAGTGAAAATGTTGAGGCGCAGGGGCGGCGGCGCTTGCCCTCTCCCCTCCCGATAGCTTTGCAGCCGCGCCACCCCTTCTTGCCAGGCCGCGCTTTCCCGCAAAGGCGCCTCGGCAGAATTACGGGCAGGGGAAACAACTTTAGCGGCCAGGGGCCTCGGGCGGGATTTTGCATGACAAAAATCCGCCGCAAGGACAAAAAAAAGCAGGGCGGCGCATGCCGTCGGCAGGGTCAATCGCGCAAACGGGAAGATCATGACGACTATCTACAATAAAGGGCCGGCACTATGCAAGACATGACATTGCTCGAACGCATCCACGCGCTGGGGAAAGGAGAAAAAGTGCCCGGCGGGCATAACCCGGCCCGACTGAACCGCTCGCTCCTGCGCCATCTTACCTCCATACTCAACACGCGCCGGGGCAGTGTGCCCATTGCGCCGGATTACGGCATCGCCGACGTCACGGATTTGGGCAGCAGTTTCACTGCGGAAAGCGTCGCGGACATGGGGGAGGATCTGGAACGCATAGTTGTGCGCTACGAACCGCGTTTGTCCGCCGTACATATTGACTATACGCCAAAGCCGGATATGCCTCTGGCAGCCGTTTTCGGTCTTAACGCGACCATTCAGACGAAAAATGGCGCAGTGCCGTTGCATTTTGACACAATTCTGGACGCGACCGGCGCGGTTCGCCTGCGCAGCAGCGGCGAAACTTAGGCGCTTCGGCAACACGGCCCGGGATTGAAGCCTGTTGAACGAAAAGCAATTCTTTCCTTGACAGGCGGGAAAATCCGGATGAAATTGTCCGCAAGTCTTCCAGTCCCGCCCGTCCCTACAGGAGCTTTCCATGCCCAACAACGACCTCTGGCAATTTTCCTGCGCCGCCCTCGGCGCCGACCAGTGCAGGGTGCTGGCCGTCAGCGGCGAAGACACCGTCAGCGAAGGTTATGTTTTCGACATTCTGCTGCTGGCTCTGGATGTGCGAACCTCCCAGGCCGAGGAAAAACAGGAGGCGCTTATGACGGCCGCCTCGCTCACCCTGACGGCCCGCAGAACAAGCGCGCGCAAAACGGAAATTCCCTGGACCGGCATGGCCCGGGAAGTTCGGCACTGCTTCACGAACAGCGCCGGAACCCTGTATGCCGTCCGGCTGAACCCGCACAGCTCGAAACTGCGCTTTTCCACCCATTCGCGCATCTTTCGGAACCTCGCCCTGCCGGGTCTGCTCGACAAACTGCTGGTCACGGAAGGCCTCGCCAGCGGCAGCGACTTTGCCGACGCCATGCGGGAGCAATATCCGGCGCGTCCCTTCACCTGCCAGTACAATGAAGACGCCTTCGCCTTCATGTCCCGCCATCTGGAGCGGATGGGCGCATATACATACATAGAGCAGACGCCGGGCGGCGACAGGCTGGTCCTCGCGGACGCCAAATCCGAGGCGGCAACCCTGCCCGTGCAGGATGTCCTGGACCACGGCGAAAAAAATGCGGGCGAGGCCGTTTTTGCCTTTGGCCGCGCGTTGCGCGCCGGGCCGAACTGCGTGCGGCTGCGCGACTACTGCACGGAACAGCCCGGCCTTAGCCAGGCGGACGCCTCCGCCGATGCCCCGAAATTATGGGGAAAAAGCGAACAGCACATCTTCGGCGCGGTCAACTGCTTTGGAGAACTGGACTGTTTCACGCGGGTTTTCACCGCGGAAACGGCCAACGCCAACGCGCAAACGCTTGCCGACGCGCGCCTGCGCGGTTTGATTACCCAGGCGGGGCAGTATCGCGGCCAGAGTCATATTCCCTGGCTGCGGGCCGGCTACGCCTTCACCCTGGACGGCAGAAAACACCAGCTTGTCCGGGTAAAGCATCGCTGCCTTCAGGCCGGCGACGGTCTGGGGCAGGAAATGGTCAAAGAGGCCAAAGAGCTTGGCCTTATCGACCCGGATCTGGAAGACGGCTACAAAAACAGTTTCACCAGTCTGCCTCTGGATCTCGGCCCTTACGCGCCCGAGGCCGTCACGCCGACGCCGCGCATTCACGGCGTGGTCAGCGCCCTGGTGGACGCCGAGGAGAACGGGGAATACGCGGAGCTGGACGCCGAGGGCCGCTACAAGGTGAAACTGCCCTTTGCCGAAGATGTGATCAGCGCAGATGCGGACACGCAGCAGGACGGCAACAATTCCATCCCCCTGCGCATGATGCAGCAGCATGTGGGAGCGGATTCCGGCATCCACTTTCCCCTGCAAAAGGGCGTTGAGGTGCTGGTGGCCTTTATTGACGGCGATCCGGACAGGCCGGTGATCATGGGCGCGCTGCCCAACCCGGAGCACAAGAGCGTTGTGGTGGACTCAAGCCGGCAGAACAACGTCATCCGCTCGCCCGGCGGCAACAGCATCACCATGACGGATACGAAAGGCTCGCGGGAAATACGCGTTGAATCGCCGGACAAGCAAAGCTTTATCAGCATATTTACACCCTAACGGACAGGAGCATCCCTCATGACACCGAAAGGCGGAGATGAGTTCGGAATAAAAATAGAAACTGATGGAAAAACAACCATAGACAACGGGGCTTACCAGAGATTCACAAACGGCGAGAGTTTGACGGGGGTGCTGGGCGCGAATACGATAGCCGTGGCAGGCAATAATGCAATGCTGACCGGCGGCGCCCAAGAGATGGTAACAGTGGGCGGCCGCCTTATGGCCGATGTGGCGGGCAGCCTTTTAATGAGTTTCAGTGCAGATGCGAAAGTTGGCGTAACGGGTACAACTGTTTACGCAACAAAGGCAAAGGTCATTGGCAATAAAAACCAACTCACGGCCCAAGCAAATAAGATAATGGGGGAAATGACCAAGATTATAGGGCAAGCGAACGATGCAGTAGTCGGAAGGAACCAAGTGGTGGCGGAATTTACCGAGGCAATAGCAGAATCAACCCAAGTGACAGCGCAGAAGATAAATGCCATTGCGGATTGTATGCAATCTATCGCCAACGCTGTTGAGGCAGTCGGTACCGTAACACACAGCTACGGCCAGTATACGGCTATATCAACCATCAGTGATGAGGTCGTAAGTGCAAGAACAACATTGCACGTGACAAGAAACCTTATAGCCACTTCTGTTAACATTGTCTGAGCAAAATTGCCGTGAAAGTATATAAAGACAAAGAACACAGCGTCATCCTGAGCCCCTTTTTCCGGAAAAGTCAGCGCTTCCGGTCAACCCGGCAACGCGAGAGGAATGCTTTATGGTCACAGAACATAGCAAAGCCAATGTTACAATAAATACCCCGGGCGCGCTCACCGAATATGTCGGAAGCGCCGAGAGGGTCACATTCGGTAACTATTCCCAGGCCATACTGGCAAACGAGTCGAAAGCTACCGTTGGTGGGCAGGAAACTCTCGTTGTAGGGGGTGTCCTTAGTTGCACAGCGGCAGGAAAAATTGAGTTCAATTTCTCCGGCAGCGTAAAAATTGGCTCCACCCGGACAAGTGTACATGCTATGCGCGAGCACGTTCATGGGAAGGAAGACAAGGTTGCAGCCCTCCGAAATGAGCTTATGGGCAACGCAAACCAAGTTGTGGGTGGCGGCAACCAAGTTGTGGGTACTGGCAGCCAAGTTGTAGCGAATCTCGATACCATAACGGGTCTTCACAGCGCCGTGGCTGCCCTTCAGACCAGGGTCTCGGCAGAAAACATACACACCGTTGCGAACAGCATAGAAACACTCATCAACAGGGTGGAGGCGATCTCCACAATTATATCCACTGCGATTAGCGCAACGCATATAACAGCGGAAGCGACAGATATGGCTACCTTAAGCACAGACCTGGGATCTACGAAAAGCCAGATACACGCCCTCACTACCATCCTCTGAACGGCTTTGCCATGAAAGTCTATAAAGACAAAGAACACAGCGTCACCCTCAGCCCCTTTTCCTGGCAGGGGAAACGCTACCTTATGGTTTGCGTGGGCCTGTACGTCGCCTTTGACCCGGAGGCCGAAAACCCCCGCAGCGCCTTGCGCGGCGAGCAGGACTTCTGGAAGGAGGCCCCGGACGCCTTCGCGGCCCTGGGGCAGCCCCCGGTGCTGGATATGGGCCTGCCCAAACCGGGTGCTGAAGTGCTGGTGGCGGGCTTTTGCAGAACGCCGGACAAAAAGCCCGTCACGGCGCAGGAAGTCGCCTTTCGCGTGGGGTCCGTTTCACGGCGCATTGCAGTGTACGGCGACAGGGAAATAATGCCGGGCGGCGG
>JAISKK010000055.1 GCA_031260965.1 Desulfovibrio sp.
ATTCCTGATAGCCTCCGCCCGCGCCGGGGTCCCGCCCAGGGCAAACGAAGTACGCCACATGGATATTCACGCGGACTGCAGCGGCATTGATGCCAGATTTGAACGCCCGCGTGCGGGAAGAAAAATTTTCCTTTCCGCTTTAAATTGTTCATGGTAAAATCTTAGCGTGATAATGCCCTTTTGGGAAAAACACGTCAATATAATTATGCAGGAGTCCGTCTTGTCAGCATCATCCTGGAAAGGAATAATCCTGGCCGGCGGCAGCGGCACAAGACTCTATCCTCTCACAACCAGCGTCAGCAAACAGCTTATGCCTGTTTATGACAAGCCCATGATTTATTATCCTTTGTCCGTGCTTCTGCTGGCCGGCATCCGGGAAATATGCGTCATCTCAACCCCCCGTGATCTGCCTCTGATCGCGGCGCTGCTGGGCAGCGGCGAGGCGCTGGGCTGCAACTTTGTTTACAGGGAACAGGAGCAACCTCTGGGCATAGCCCAAGCCTTCACCCTGGCAGAAGATTTCATCAAAGACCATAATGTCTGCCTGATCCTCGGCGACAACATCTTTTTCGGGCAAGGCCTTGGCCGGGCTCTGGCCGCAGCGGTTGAAAAAAAATCCGGCGCCACAATTTTCGGTTATCATGTAAGGGATCCGGAACGCTATGGCGTGGTGGAATTTGACAGCAGCGGCGGCGTGCTCAGCATTGAGGAAAAACCGCTAAAGCCGAAATCGGAATATGCTGTAACCGGTCTTTACTTTTATGACCGAAGTGTTGTGGACATAGCAAAAAACCTGCGCCCCTCGGCCAGGGGTGAACTGGAAATAACGGATGTCAACAAGACTTATCTTGCGGCCAAAGATTTACATGTTCTGCTGTTGGGACGCGGCATAGCCTGGCTGGACACGGGCACACACGATTCCTTGCTCGCGGCAGGAAACTTTGTCCAGGCCGTCGAAAGCAGACAGGCCCTGAAAATATCCTGTATCGAAGAGATAGCCTGGCGCAGGGGTTTCATCAACGACGAGCAACTTGTCAAACTGGCTGAACCCCTTGCCAAAACAGGCTACGGGCAATATTTGTACTCTCTGGCGGCCAAAAAGGGAAAACAGCTTTAAAGAGTTGCATGCTGTTACTTTTGCTGGTAAAAATGCGCGGCAGGCTGGCAGAGCCTGGGTCCATCCCTAAGTGACCAGGATATAGCCTTCAGCGCTATTTGGATCAAAACGCACGGTACAGTTTCTCCCCATATGCTTGGCATGGTATAGAGCCTTGTCCGCGCTGTCGATAAGATTGGACTGGTAAACGCCGCCCCACCCGGTCCAAGCGGTGGCGACCCCCGCGCTTATGGTAATGCGCAAGCCGCTATGCACGACTTTTTCGTCCTTGTCCCGCAAAAGCAGGGTTGTTTTTTGCACTGTTTTGCGTATGACCTCGGCAATGGCAACGGCCCTGTCAGCGATGTCGCCGTGCAAAATAACGGCGAACTCCTCTCCCCCGTACCGGGCGCCAAGAATATTTGAGTTGCCGTTATCCAGCGGCGCGACAATTCTTTTGATTTGCTCTGCCAGGGTGCGCAGCACCTGGTCACCAACAAGATGCCCGTATGTATCATTAAATTTTTTAAAATGATCAATATCAAACATGATGAGGCTAACCGACGCCTTGCTGGTCACCCAATTGCTGATCGCCATGTTCAGAAATTCGTCAAAGGCGCGCCTGTTGGCGAGACCGGTAAGGCTGTCCTTATGGGAAAGGCCCTCAAAAAAAGCGGCATCTTCCTCCATTTTGGCGACAACCCCTTTAAGGGTGTCGCGCAGAGAAGAAAGAAGCTCAGCCGGGTTTTTACCCTTGGACAGGTCAGCGTCCACGCCGTTCGCCGCGTTGGCTACTTCCGTTTTATGTCTACCGAAAAGCTCGGTCATATCGTTGGCAAGGGCGAAGGTTTCGCGCGAAACTTCCTCGATCTTGTCGACCAGAGGCTGCGTGACGATATCGAAAAATATACCCTGTACCTTCAAAAAATTATTGTCGCTGAAATCCTTGTTGCGCAAAATGTCAAGCATGAGCGTTTGCATGGCGGATTTCTGCACTTCGCTGAGAAAATGAAAATCCTTCACTCCGCGCAAGAGCAAAACCATCAAAGGCCATTTGCCGTCCAAAGGAACGCTTGCGGCTTGCAGCGTTTCGGTGAAACAGCCATAATCAGACCATATGCAATTGTCAAATACCTTACAATGACGCATGACAAAAAAACCCCAAAATATGAAATGTCATTTGAATTTCAGGATATGATACACGCAAATCACGCAATAGTAAACACGCGTGGCAGTGCACGTGTGCAGCTTACACCGGGTTTTGCGCCTCGCCGCAAGCAAAAATTAATCCGCGAAACACCATGCGCCGCTTCCTGATATACAGCCTGTGCGCGCTGGCAGCTATCAGCCTGCACAGCCGCGCTTATTTCCTGGACTGGCCGAACATTCCTATCCATATCCACGATTTTCTGGATATGCTCTTCCCCTGGAAACATCTGGGGGCCGGAATTCTTTTTAACAGTGAAGAATTTCGCAGCTTTATACCGGCCCGTTTAACCGGAATGGGGAACTACCTCAATCTGCACCTCGGCGGCTTTTTCTTTGCCCTTTTTTCTCCGCCCCAGGCCGCCCTCCTGATTCACAAAATAAGCTGCCATTTCCTGGGCTTTGCCGGCATGTACCTGCTGCTCGGGCGAATAATTCCCGCCAACAGGCGCAAATCCCTCTTCTGCGCCTTTTTTGCCCTGCAATTTGCCCTGCTCCCCCTTTATTACGATCAAATCACCTTCACCAGCACAGCCATCATTCCCTTTCTGGCATGGGCGCTGCTCAGCATCGCCCTTGACGGCTGGAACGTAAGACGCGCTTTGGTCCTCGTCCTCTGCCCTTTTTTCTCTTTCCTTCTACACGCCCCCATATTTCTCTTTGCCCTTTACGCCGTTTTTCTGATATATCGCCAATGCCGGGGCCATAGCATGAAAAACGGTCTCGCGGCCCTGGCTTTGTGTCTTGGTCTCTATCTGATCAGCCACTATGACTATGTTTTAATGTCCGTCGGCTATGACGGCTTCGCCCTGAACAGGGCCGATTACCTGCTCGCCGCCCTGAACAGACCCCAAGACTACACTCTGGCGCTCGCTGTCCAGAAAACGTTGACCATGCTGATTGACGGCCAGTACCATGTCAACACCTTCCAAAGACAGGTTCTGCTGCCGGTCTGCGCCGCAGTTTTTATCGTCAACTGTCTGGCAAGCGGCAAAATGCGCTCACTTGCGGATGAAAAACTGTCCTATGCGCGTAAGATTCAGATAGTCCTGTTTTTAACCATCATTTTCTGCGCCTTCACCCAGGGTTTATTTGCCTGGCTGCCGATTGTACGGATAAAGGAAAGCCTGCCCATTGTTTCCATGATTAAAATGCGCTTCTGGTATCTTAACCAGATTCTCTGGTATTCCTGTTTCGCCATAGCCTGCTGGGAATTGCTATGCCTGATTTATCGTCTTGCTCCCGCTTCGACCCCGAAAGGCCTTCTCACAGCCTTACTCTTTCTAGTCGCCTCCGCACAGTTTGTGATCATTGAACTACGCAGCACGGACACCATGCCCAAAACTGAATCTTCCTTCCAGCAGTTTTTTGCCCCGGAATTATTCGCACGGGTCAGCGCGAGCATCCCTGAAAACAAAAAAGACTTCCGCACCGTGACTTTCGGCATGTCTCCCACCATAAGCTCCTTTAACGGTTTTCGGGGCATAGACCTCTATGAACCTACCTATTCCCTGGATCACAAACGCGAGTTTAGAAAAATTATAGCAGCGGAACTGGAAAAAGACCCGGTCATCAGGGAATATTTTGACGACTGGGGCTCACGCTGCTATATCTTTCAGGCCCATGCCCTGGACTGGATGCGCAACGAAAGCAAAGCTCAGCATGTAGATCTGAACTATGAACAACTGCGGCAAATGAATGTTTCCTATATAGTTTCATCCGTGGCCATGGATACGGAAAACTCGGCCGACATCGAACTGGTCTCAATAACTCCGCGTCTGTCCCCGCAAGAGAGTTACTGGGAAAACATCTATGTGTATAAAATAAAATCAAAATGACCAAGTTTACTGTATATATAATGCGGCACGGCAGAACCCGATGGAATGCGGAAGGCAGGTTGCAGGGACACAGGGACAGCCCCCTCCTGCCCGGAAGCCTGAATATTATCCGAATCATGGCGGATTTTCTCCGGGACAAAAATATCGGAACAATTTACACAAGCCCCCTGCCGCGCTGCCTTGATACAGCAGAGGTCGTCAGCACAACCCTGAATCTCCCTTTAAGGCAAGACACGCGGCTTATCGAATGTTCCCACGGTCTTTGCGACGGCTTGCTGCTCACAGAAACCTATTCCGCCTACCCCGAATATTACGCCAAGTGGGAGAAAGACAAATGGAACACCGCCTGGCCGGGAGGCGAAGCCTATAAAGATGTCTTCACGCGAGCCAAGGATTTTATCACCGATCTACAGCTTGGCCCATCCCCAAAAAAGTTGGACGCACCGGACAACGGGGCCGACGCGAACAATTTCCCCAGGCCGGGGGAAAATTGTCTGGTGATCGCCCATGCGCAGATCAATATGTGTCTGGTCGGTGCGCTCATGTCCCTGGAGACAAAAAAAATCCTTGAATTAAGGCAGAAAAACGGCACCATTTACATAGCCAGGGGCAAGAAATTGCAGAAGATAGATTTTGAGTGATGGGGCACGCAATTCTTGTGGAAATTTTCCCTTGACATTTTTCCTGTCGTTCACATATAGGTGCAAAAAATTTGCAGGCGGGTTTATATGTCGCATTCGTCAATCACATCCACAGTCGTCGCCAATTATTGGTGGCGTGGCCCCAGGCAGAGGCAAGCCCAGGGTCCGGGTGGTCGCGCGCGTTAAAAACTCGTTAAAACCGCTTAAAAAAAGGCCGCGGGCTTGTGCCCGCGGCCTTTTTTGTTTCCTAAACGTCATCGAAAAAGGAGAAAGTCATGCAGTTCATGTTTACCTCACCCACGCTTGTCAACTTCGGCCGCGGCGTCAGCCGCCAGCTTGCCCCCACTCTGCAAGGCTACGGGGTCAAACGCGTGTTTCTTGTTTCCGACAAAGGAGTACAGGCCGCGGGTCTTCTGAACGAACCAGTAAAAAGCTTGCAAGAAGCCGGTTTCGATCTGCTTTGCTTCGATGAGGTCCTGCCCGATGCTCCGGATAGTCTGGTGCAGTCTCTGGCGGAAAAAGCACACGCCTTCAATCCGGACGCCCTGGTCAGCATAGGCGGCGGAAGCTGCATCGACACCGCCAAGGCCATCAATATCCTGCTCGCCAATCCCGGTCCGATAAACCTGTATGACGGGCTCAATCTGGTGCCGAATCCAGGCCGTCTGCATATCGCCATCCCGACCACAGCCGGAACAAGCAGCGAAATAACCGTGGTTTCAGTCATATCCGACGTAAAAAACGCCAAAAAAATGGTTATATTCGGCAAAAATGTAGCCGCCTCCATCGCCCTCGTGGATCCTGAACTGACGGATGCTCTCCCCCCTGCCCTGACCGCCTCAACCGGCATGGATGCGCTTACCCACGCCATCGAAGCCTATATCTCAACAGCCTCCTCTCCGCTCACCGACGCTTTGGCGCCCGAGGCCATTGCCCTTATCGCCACCAATCTGCCCCTGGCCTATGCCGACGGTGCAAACCGCGAAGCGCGCGACAAAATCATGCAGGGCTGCCAATTGGCCGGAGTCTGTTTTTCCAACGCCTGCCTCGGTCTCGTACACTCCCTCTCCCATCCCATGAGCGCCCACTGCCATGTGCCGCACGGTCTGGCCAACGCTATCTGCCTGCCTCGCGTTCTGGCCTACACCTTGCCGGTTGTGCCGGAAGACAAAATCATCCGCATCGCCCAGGGCCTTGGCTTGGATACACAAGGAAAAAATGCAGAGAGCCTGGGCCGGGAAATCACCCTTAATCTGAAAAATATCGCCCGCACCCTGCATATCCCCTCCATTGCGGCAGCCGGCGTTAAACGCGAACTCATAGCGGTCATGTCCGAAGACTCCCTGAAAGAACTGTCCACCACGACCACACCGCGTAAACCATCTGTGGCAGAAGTGATTGCTTTGTATGAAGATCTTTTCGCCGAAGCCGAATAAATTCAACAAAACATAACCCGTACCCGCTCCGGACGCTTACAGCGGAGCGTGAAATCCGGGAAAGGACAAATTATGGCAACTACATACTCCAGACTGCTGCAAAAACAGCGCGAATATTTCCTGAGTGGCGCCACCCTGCCGCACCAAAGCCGGGTTGAGGCCCTGCAGGCTTTCGGCAAGGCCGTCGGGGATCGTCAGGACTCCATCGTCAAGGCGCTGCATGAAGATTTGGGGAAAAACGCAGGTGAATCCCTCATGCTGGAAATCGGACCGGTCATGGACGGTTTACGCCATACCCTTGCCCATCTGCGGCAATGGATGCGCCCTTTCCAGCTCCCCAGCCCTCCGCCCCTGCAACCGGGGAGAAGCTCGGTTATCTGTGAACCCCTGGGTGTGGCCCTTGTTATGGCCCCCTGGAATTATCCCTTTCAGCTCAGCTTCCTGCCCCTGCTAACCGCTTTGTCCGCAGGCAACTGCGTTGTCCTGAAACCATCCCCGGATACGCCGCGCGTGGTGGAGGTCATGAAAGAATGCCTAAACTCCGTGTTCCCGGAGCATTACGTCGCACTTGTGGAAGGTGGAGCAAAAGATACGGCGCGCTTGCTACGGAAACGTTTTGACGCCATCCTCTTTACCGGTGGAGCCCAAGTAGGACGCCTGGTCATGCAGGCGGCCGCCCGGCATCTTACCCCGGTCTGCCTTGAACTGGGCGGAAAATGCCCGGCTTTGATCACAAAAGACGCAAATTTGCCCCTGACCGCGAAACGCATAGCCTGGGGAAAAATCCTGAACGCTGGCCAGACATGCATAGCCCCTGATTATCTGTTGGTGGACAAAGAAGTGCGCGGTGATCTCCTTTTCCTCCTGGAAAAATCCTTTCGGGAAATGCTTGGTCCGGACCCTGTAGGCAACCCAGACTATGCGCGCATTATTTCCGATGCAGCCTTTGATCGTCTTATCGCCCTCGCGCCCGCGAATACGCCTGCGGACAGAAAAACGCGCAAGATCGCGCCCGTGGCTTTTGCCGCCGACACAAAGCACCCGGCCATGCGCGAAGAAATATTCGGACCGCTTTTGCCCGTGCTCTCTTTCGACAATATGCACGAAGCCCTTGACTATATCCGTTCAGGAGAAAAACCCCTGGCTTTTTATGTGTTCACGGAAAACAAAAGGCTTGCGAATCTGGCTTTGAGCCGCGTATCTTCAGGTGGAGCCTGCGTCAACGATGTGCTTTTGCATGCCGCTTCGGCGGTCCTCCCCTTTGGCGGGGTCGGAGCAAGCGGAATGGGACGCTACCATGACCGCCAGGGCTTTGAATTTTTCAGCAACATAAAAAGCATCCTGCGCCAGTCATCCTCCGTGGATGTGCCATTTCGTTACCCGCCCTTTGCTGAGCCGACGTTGGAAATGCTGCGTGACGTGGCGCGTTAGAGCAAATCAAGATATTGAAGCTACTTACAAATTCTTTTGAGGGGGGCTCCATCCCCCCTCAAAAAGTCCTGCTTTTCATTCATTGCGAATTGGCGTAAAGCATTTTCACCAACGCAAAGAATCCCTTATTGCAAAACCTTTCCGTGTCCTCGTAGCTCAGTCGGATAGAGCGACTGCCTCCTAAGCAGTAGGCCGCAGGTTCGATTCCTGCCGGGGACACCAGAAAAATCAAGGGCTTAAAGACAATCAAGCTGTAAACCCTTTTTTCTTCCCCCCACTCTTCCCCCATAGTGCTTCGTTTTTGTCGCCCTAGTTTGCGGATATGACGAGGGCAAGGTGACTGGCCCAACTTTCGTTGGGATGCAGCAAAACTGGCGAACTCGCTGGCGGACACACGGCATTATTCCACAGCACTGACGCGAGAACGTCTTTTCGGCTGGCATCGGACTCAAGCCGCACAAGCATGTTTGGCAGGGAGACGGGAATGTGACGAGCAGTTCGGTGGCGTAGTTACTGCACCCAATTTTCACATCTTAATGATGGAATTCTCTGAAATTCCTTTATATTATTCGTGATCAACGTAAGTTCACGGACAACGGACTGAGCAGCAATCAACATATCCATACTGCCTATCGGAGTGCCTTGTCGCTTGAGATTAGTCCGGATGTTCCCATAAGCAAGCGCGTCATTCAGATCGAAAGAGATTATCTCAAGCGGCAAGAGAAACGCTTCAAGAGCGGATGCATTTCTTTCTCTGGCTGCGCTTTTTTCAACACCGTACCGCAGCTCAGCAACGGTAATGGAAGAAATACACACTTCGCCCGGAGAGAACCGCTCAAAGTGCTTTCGCACTTCAGGCGGGTTATTTTTCATCATGTAGATGCAAATATTGGTATCGAGCAAGACTTTCATCAGAAATCCTCACGAACATCCAGAGAAGGTTGGCGCCGCTCTTCAAGGAAATCCGGCGAGAACCGGCCCAATGCGTCAAATAACGTTTCCCAAGGTTCATTATACGGGAGAAGGACGACATATCTTCCCACCCGCTTGATGTTGACAGTGTCGCCGGTAAAACGAAAATCCTTGGGCAATCGGACAGCTTGGCTCTGCCCATTTTGAAACAGTTTGGCTTGTTGCATGATTCTTCCTCCTAAATATATATTTTTAGTATATACTTAAAGCGGACTTGTCAAGATGCCGGGCAAAATCCACAGACACCACGTATAGAGGTTATAAATGCAAGGCATTTCCATCATTGGGCACGGCAACGCCGATTGGCAGACTTGCCGCCGTCAGGTTTTCAGTGTACAAAGACATACAGATAATTTCTTTATATTCTAACGTATTGTATAAGGACTGACGTGAAGGCATATCTGGCCGCTTTGAAAAATTTGAGTTCCACTGGAGTCACGACAGAACATTCTTTCAGAGGCCCTCTGGAAACTCTTATCAATACGCTGGATAACCGCTTCACCGCGGTAAATGAGCCTAAACGTCAGGCTTGCGGCGCTCCTGACTATGTTGTCTTGAATACTTCTTTCCCCACTTCACGCAGCATAGGCTATATTGAGGCCAAGGATATTTGGGTATCTCTGGATAAAATTGAGGAAACAGACCAATTTCGGCGCTATGTCGGCTCGCTTGATAATCTTATACTTACAAATTATATAGAATTTCGCAGATTTGTCAAAAGTGAATGCCGTGAAACCGTCATTATCGGTAAATATAATCGTGATAAAAGTCTGGAAATATATACCGGGAAAAAAAATGATCTTCAGGCGTTACTACGCGATTTTCTGGATTTTCCGATTGAACCTGTATCATCCGCTCGTGAACTCGCAACCTGTATGGCGAAACTGACTCACGCCATCCGGGAAACAGTATTGAGCACACTGGATTCACCATACAAAGATAACTTGGAAGCATGGCGAGAATCCTTTGCCCGCGCTCTTATCCCTGATCTGATGCAGGACAATCGCAAGACAGACTTTGCCGATATGTATGCCCAGACTATCGCCTACGGCTTCTTTGCGGCGAGGTGTCATCACGACATGAGCAAAGGCGCGTTTGAACGGTGGAACGCCCAAGAGGACATCCCCAAAACAAATCCTTTGTTACGCGCCCTGTTCGTTAATTTGACCGGCCCGGATCTCAAAGAGGAGCCGTATTTTCAATTTGTGGAAGACCTGATTCAGTTGCTTGCCTTGGCGGATATGTGGAATGTCCTCAAAGACTTTGCCGAACGGAACAGGCGCACCGATCCTGTAATCCATTTCTATGAAACATTTCTTTCAGCTTACGACCCGGCATTGCGGGAAAAACGCGGCGTTTACTACACGCCGGAGCCTGTTGTTTCATGGCTTGTCCGTTCCGCAGACGCTGTTGTCCGCGAAAAATTCGCCATCCCCCAAGGGCTTGCCGATAATACCCGAAAATTGACATCCAAGACGCAGGGCGGCGCGACTGCGAGCATTCCAAAAGTGCTGATTCTGGATCCCGCTTGCGGAACAGGCACTTTTCTCTATGAAACTATAGCGCTCATCAGAGACAGGATAATGGCGCAAGGGCAAAGCGGCGCATGGTCGGCTTTCGTCAAGGAAAGCCTGTTGCCGCGCATTTTCGGCTTTGAACTGCTCATGGCCCCTTATGCAGTTGCCCACCTCAAACTGGGCATTCAGCTTGCCGGTTATGACATGCCGGGCGAAGATCGGCAGCCTTGGTCGTATGATTTTTCATCAGCGGAACGCCTGAAGGTATATTTGACGAATACCCTTGAAGGACTGGAACAGGCGGTTAATATTTCATTGCCCGGACTCATGAAGGCTCTTTCCGATGAAGGACAAGCGGCGCGTGAAGTCAAACATTCGCTGCCCGTGCTTGTCATCATGGGCAATCCCCCGTACTCCGGCCATTCCGCCAACGCGAGCAAGCGCATGGCGCCGACCGGCAAATATCGTAAGGGAGCGCCGATAACACGGACAGAGTTTACATTCATAGGCAGATTGATCGAAGACTACAAACAGATTGACGGTATTCCCCTTGGCGAAGCCAACACTAAATGGCTTCAGGATGATTACGTCAAATTCATCCGCTGGATGCAGTGGAAACTGGATATGGTCGAGGAAG
The DNA here is from genome assembly GCA_031260965.1 of Desulfovibrio sp. Classification (GTDB taxonomy): domain Bacteria; phylum Desulfobacterota; class Desulfovibrionia; order Desulfovibrionales; family Desulfovibrionaceae; genus Frigididesulfovibrio. Next base: position 10,775 of record JAISKK010000055.1, read on the forward strand.
GCGTTGCTGCCGTCATCACGAATCACGGCTGGCTGGATAACCCGACATTCAGAGGTATGCGGCATTCACTAATGCGCTCATTTGATGAAATTTACGTTTATGACCTGCACGGGAACACCAGAAAAAAAGAAAGAGCGCTGGACGGAACGTCGGATCAGAACGTATTTGACATCCAGCAAGGCGTTGCCATGTCCATTTTTGTAAAACGGAAAAACGGCGACCGGAAATCGCCCGCCACGGTTTTTCATGCCGCAATATATGGAAGCCGGGTGGCGAAATATGAACATCTTTTCAATTCGGATATTACCGATATCCCTTGGCAACAACTGGAGCCTGCAAAACCTGGCTACTTGTTTATTCCGCAAAATACTGATTTGGTGGCTGAATATAATAAAGGCATTCCCATAACTGAAATTTTTCCACTCCATTCTGTAGGCATAGTAACGGCCAGGGACAATCTGACAATCCATTTTACCGAAAATGAACTTTGGGATAATGTACAGAGGTTTGTTTCTTTATCGCCGGAAGACGCCCGCAGAGAGTTTGATCTTGGCAAGGATGCGCGGGACTGGAAAGTATCTTTGGCTCAAAATGATATCAGACAATCCGGACCTGACAAAAGATATATCCAGAAAATACTCTATAGACCGTTTGATGTACGCTATACATATTATACAGGAAAAACTCGTGGGTTCATGTGTATGCCTCGTTCAGAAGTAATGAATAATTTCCTTTTAAGGAATCAGGCAATATGTACATGCCGACAAGTTATTTCAGAAAAATTTGATCATATCATGGCATCACTGAATATTGTTGATGACAGCATGGTGTCTAATAAAACACGCGAAAGAGGATATTTTTTTCCTTGTTATAAATATATATCAGGAGTTTGTTCGCCTAATATTTCAAATACAGCTATAGAACTTTATAAAATATACAATGATGACTATAATGATATTTTTTATTATACTTATGCTATTTTACAATCAAGTATATATACATCACGGTTTACCAGTTTGCTGAGAAAAGATTTCCCAAGAATACCATTTCCAGTTAATAGCGAACAATTTTTATTGCTATCCGAATTAGGCAAAGAGCTTATGGCCTACCACACGCTCGCGCACCCCGCATTATCTGATCTAGGCAAATGGATAACGCAATACCCTGTTGCCGATAATTCAGAGCAAAAAGACACTATTGTTAAAGGCTACCCGGTTTATGCGGGCGATAGAGTGTCCATCAATCTAAAACAATATTTTTCCGGCGTTTCTGAAGAAATCTGGACATATACCATAGGCGGCTATCAGCCTGCCTCAAAATGGCTCAAAGACAGAACCGGCAGGAAGCTTTCTTTTGAGGAAATTCAGACCTATCAGCAAATCATTCTGGCGCTTTCAGAAACAATCCGCATACGCAATGAGATTGACGCGGCATGGGGTTCAGAGAGCTTTTAGCCCACCGCCGATTCAAATCGGCCATCGTTGCACTTTTTTACTGTTGAGTTTGGAGGTTGAGACATGAAAAAGCTCTTTTTTTGTCTGACTTTCGTGAGCGTCGTGCTGTTTGCTTCTTTAGCGCATGGTTTCAGCCAAAAAACTCACAGCAACAGCATCGGCATGGAATTTGTGCTGATTCCGGCAGGAAAATTTACGCCAGAGCCAATATCGCACTCCGTCGAAAAGGACAGGATAACAGTCACCATCAGCAAGCCTTTCTATCTTGGCAAGTACGAAGTCACTCAGGAACAATGGGTGGCGGTGATGGGTGGGAGTAACCCGGCTTCTTTTAAGGGCGGGACCAATCCTGTTGAGAATGTTTCCTGGAATGATGCGCAGGAATTCATCAAGCGCCTGAACCAGAAGGAAGGGCATAATCGCTATCGTCTGCCCACGGAGGCGGAATGGGAACATGCGGCTCGCGCCGGCACGCAAAGCGACTGCTTTTTTGGTGAAGGTAAAGAGACAATTACGGAAGCGGATTTGGCTGAGTATGTCTGGTTCAGCAAGAATTCCGGCGGTAAAACGCATCCTGTGGGGCAAAAAAAGCCGAATCCCTGGGCTTTGTATGACATATACGGGAATGTCTGGGAGTGGGTTCAGGATGGCCACAGTGGAAAGTATTATGGAGACACTGCTGCTGCTTCCACAGATCCTTTCGTGCCGTCAGGCTCGGACCGGGTGCTTCGGGGCGGCGGTTGGCACGACTTCGCCGAGGTCTGTAGTTCGGTCTACCGTATCGGCGTCACGCCGGATGTCCGCTACTACTTTATCGGTTTTCGGCTTGCCTTCACCCCAGAGTGACAAGCAGGGATGAAGCGGGCGCGCCAAAAAACAATGGAACTCCCCAATGGTTGGACAACCGCGAGCGGTTTCTGAGCTAGCCTTTTCCCTTATCAGGCTGCCTTTGAAAGACCTTCATGGTACTATCCCCATGGGGTTTTACCCTCAAGGGCACTGTGAGGCCGGGTTATATTGTAAAAGTCGATCCATTTGCCGATATGGCAGGATGCAGAACCGCTTCCGCCGTGGGAATGGCGACATGGCTATTGAGAATCTGGAACAGTTCTTGAAAGGGTTTAACAGGGTGTGACCGCTTCAGTGGCTTGGAAAAAACGATGGAAGCTGATACGCAGCAAAAAAGTACGCACTCACGATTATTTTTCCAAAACATTCTCTTCGGAATTTACGATGGAGCCGAAACGCTACAAGTTTACCATAGTTCTTTTGGTTAGCTGTCTGTTCCTCGGACTCGGAGCGGCTTTCTTCTTGTCTGCCGGGTTTCATCAGTTCTTAGGGAAAGAAATCGCCGTAATAGACGATGCAAAAGTTATAGAAAAACAGAGTCCTCCACTTCGCCCGATCAGTGCCGAACAGCGGCTCAAAGTTGCTGTGGGCGCGATGATCTCCCCCAAAAATACCGCTGTGTATTACAGTCAACTGCTGTCCTATTTGGGCCGGAGTCTGGGGATGGAAGTGGAACTTGTGCAACGCAAAACGTATGCGGAAATCAATACACTTCTTATTTCCGGTGACATACACATAGCATTCATATGCTCAGGCCCCTACGCCATAGATGTCAGCCAACAAGGTCTATCCCCCTTGGCAACACCTATTGTGCAGGGGAAACATCTGTATCACTCTTATCTTATCGTAAAAAATGACTGCGGGTATTCAAAACTTGAAGATTTGCGTGGCAAAAGTTTTGCTTTTACAGATCCGGATTCCAACACCGGCAGCATAGTTCCCCGGTACTGGCTTGCCAAAGCGGGCACAGACGCCAAAGAATATTTCAGTAATATAATTTTTACATACAGCCATGACAATTCCATTCTGGCTGTGGGCAAAGGCCTTGTTGACGGGGCAGCGGTAGACAGCCTGATTTGGGATTATTACGCATCAAAGGACTCCGACTTCACGGGGAAAACACGTATTATCAAACGCTCTGAAGGGTATGGCATCCCTCCGGTTGTAGCATCGAGCCGCTTGCCGGAGGAGCAGCGAAAACGCCTACAGGCAACGCTGCTTTCCATGCATAAAACTCCGGAAGGCGCAGCCATTTTGAAAGAACTGCTTATTGACCGTTTTGTTGTTCCCCAAGAAGATTGGTATTCGTCAATTCGTGAAATGCATTCTTTTCTTAATATTACCGAAACGGTGAATGATGCGACGCCCAAAAAGCCTTAAAAACGCACTATTAGGCGCTGTCGGCCTTCTTGTACTTGCTGGATGCGTATTTACAGCGCTTCTCGCAACATATCGCTATGCGGAAAGTATTGAAGACACGCTCAGCGCCCAGAACCAGGTTCTCGCGCAAAGTCTTGCCTCCCAGCTTACCGATTTTGTGCTTACCAACGATGTCACTTCCATCCAAAAAAGCATGGATCGCCTTGTTGGGAATCACGATCTTGCCTATGGGTTCGTTCTGAAAGAAAATGAAATAATAGTGCACACTTTTGACAAGGGCGTTCCTGAAGGCCTGCTGCATTTTAATACGCCTGAAATGTTCAACACTATGCCGAATGAGGTGCAAGCATGCAGTTCGCGTAAATTTACCTTCAAGGAACAGGGTGGTGTTTTTCTCGATGTTGCATGTCCTATCTTCGAGGGTAAAGGGGGGATACTTCGCATCGGGGTGTCGGAAAAAATTGTGAAAACTCGTGTTTTCCAGCTCTGGCTGGAAACCGGCCTCGTAACATTAGGAGTCCTCATAGTGGCTTTGGGCGGTGTGGTTTGGCTCCTGAAAAGCCTCACCCGCCCGCTTGAATCTTTAGTGGACGCCATTGAGCAGGTAGGGGCCGGTCACTTTGATGTGAGGGTTCCAATGCCCGCCGCTGATACGCCAGGGCAACGCGAAATACTTTCTCTTGCCCAAGCCTTTAACTCCATGTCGCAAAAACTGGAGGAAAAGACCAAAGCAGTCGCCCGGTCGCATGATCAGTTGAAAACCTGCAATGCGATTGTCAGCGGCATGGCTTCCCGCAACAGTCTGCAAGCAATGGGGGAATTTTTACTCTCTCAATGTCGCGATATATTGCATTGCGCAGATATTGCTGTTCTCTTTTTTGACTCCGAACTGCATTCCGCAATGGGTATATCTCCAGACGGTATTGTCACCATCACCGAGCAACCCGTTCTGCAACAAATAATGCAGGTAGCGCTGCAAACCGAAGGGGAGCGGACACGGCAGAGGCTTGCTCCTCCTCTGGTTCCGGCGCGATTTACGGCTTATGAAGCACAAGTTCATATTGCAATGCAGCATGAAGGGCAGACCTGCGGTTTGGTTGTGTTAGGGTGCAGCCCGGGATGCCACTGCAATAAAGGAGATATCGCTCTGCTTAATCTTGTTCTGGGGCAGGCTACGGGCAGTATCCACAGAGCGCTCGAACATGAAAGAGAAGTGCGTCACTTGCGGCAGCGTTTTGAACAGGCAGATAGTTTTTGTGGCATTGTCAGTCGGGATGCCAGAATGCGCCGGATTTTCAAGCTGATTGAGGATGTGGCCCCCAGTGACGCCACTATCCTGATTCAAAGCGAAAGCGGCACGGGTAAAGAGCTGGTGGCGAACGCCGTGCACCATCTCAGTACCCGGCAGGACAAACCTTTTGTGGTCATTAACTGTGCCGCCTATCCTGATACGCTGCTCGAAAGTGAATTGTTCGGGTACGAAAAAGGCGCGTTTACCTGTGCCGGGCGTCAGCGGGTCGGACGGTTTGAGCAGGCCAACGGGGGCACGGTATTTCTGGATGAAATAGGGGAGATCTCTCCCAGTGCGCAGGTAAAGCTGTTGCGGGTGCTTCAGACGCGCACCATTGAACGCCTGGGCGGTTCCGCAAGCGTTCCTGTCAACGTCAGGATCATTGCGGCTACGAATAGGGATTTGCTTGATGAAATTAAGGCGGGCCGATTTCGAGAGGATTTATACTACCGGTTGGATGTCGTTTCGATAAAAATTCCCCCTCTGCGCGAACGCGCCGGAGATATCGTCGGTTTAGTGCGATATTTCCTGTCACGGTTCGCACGGGAACATGGTGCTGCTATTCCTTCCGTTTCTCCGACTGCCATGCAGATACTCATGGAATATTCCTGGCCGGGTAATGTGCGAGAGCTGGAGAACAGCATGGAGCAGGCCATTATTCTTGCGCGGGATGGAGTTATTACACCGGCAGAGCTTCCTTTGCGCCTTCATGCTGAAGGCGGCGCTGCGCAAACGCAGATGGAGGAGGCTGAACGCGTTGCGGTACTGAAAGCCCTGGAAAATGCGCAATGGAATAAGAAGCTTGCTGCCGAGCGCCTTGGCATCAGTCGCACAACGCTGTATGCTAAAATGAAACATTTCGGCCTTTCCGCACCATCCTCCTGAAGCTGCCGAGAAGTCCTTTTGCCCAGGAGCGACAAACAGGAACTTTTTTGTGTCCAAAAAATGCACACGCATAATATACCGTAATTTATTTGATAATTAGTATCCTGACTGGGTGTGTGTGCAGTTCCTAGACAACGAACATCATGATTCGCCTGGGTGCTTTTTACTATTCCTCAGTTTTCATGATGTCTGCCATGCCCGATATCTCTTCGG
>JAISKK010000143.1 GCA_031260965.1 Desulfovibrio sp.
CAGGTGGTTGGTCGGTTCGTCCAGCAGCAGAATGTCCGGATTTTTCAGGAGCAGACGGCAGAGGGCCACGCGTCGGCGCTCTCCTCCCGAAATTACGGCTACCGGAGCGTCGGGAGGAGGACAGCGCAGGGCGTCCATGGCCATGTCCAGCCGCGCGTCCAGATCCCAGATGTTATTGGCGTCCATCAATTCCTGCACCTCGCCCTGACGGGTCAGCAGGGCGTCCATTTCTTCCGCTTCCATGGGCTCGGCGAATTTTTCATTGATGGCCGCGAATTCGTCGCGAATGGCGATCAGATCGGCAAGACCTTCCTCAACCACCTCGCGCACGCTGCGCTGATCATCGATCAGTGGCTCCTGCTCCAGGTAGCCGATACTTAGACCAGGGCTTAAAACGGTTTTGCCCTCAAACGACTGATCCACTCCGGCCAGAATTTTAAGGAGAGAACTTTTGCCCGAGCCGTTCAGGCCGAGCACGCCGATCTTGGCGCCGTAAAAATAGGAGAGGGAGATGTCTTTGAGCACTTCCTTCTGTCCGTGCTTCTTGGACACGCGAAGCATGGAATATATGATCTTGTCCAGTTCCGTAGCCATTTTTATCCTTTGCTTGCTTTAAGAATTTGCAGGGCGATTTTCGTTTGACGCGGTCCTGCGGTTTTGCCCAGAAGGGCGGCCAATTCAATATAGGCCTTGCGGCCGGGTCCGAGTTTCAGGGACTGGGCCAGAAAAAACCGCGCCAGAGCGTCCTGGCCGCAGATACGGGCCGTCTCGGCGCGTTTTGCCCATATTTCCATGCCGATCACTTTGTCCGGCGCGCCGTCCGCCTCATTGCACAGGCTTAAATGGCAAAGATGCAGAAAGGCCTGCCGCGCCCCTTCTCCACTTTTGTCATGATCCAGCCAGGCCCCGGCCATGGCGAAAGCGTCGCCCGGGCCGTCCGGAATATACTTTATTTGCGGCGCGCTTACGAGAGATTTTCCGGACAGGTGATCGCGCACCGCTGCGGCAAGGGGAAGGATGTCTCTGTCTTCCCGGCTTGGCCTGGAAAGGTGGTTCTCAAAGTCTTCCATGCGCCGGATGATGTTGCAGGGGTTGCCTTTGGCGATTTTTTGCGCGAAGCATTGCCGCGATTTATAGAAATAATGGTTGACGCAGGCCCTTTCCGTTTCTGGAACCGAAAAGGGGAAGGCGGGCGGGATGGGGAAATGCCGGGTGTTGACTATCGTTTCCCCAGGGCGCGGGGTAAAGGAATGAGGGTCGGCGCAGGAGAGGATTTTCGCCGGTTGCACTATGCTTTTTATATGCATGTCGTCGCCCAGGCAGCGGGTATAGGCGGCGATTACCGGCTCGTCCGGGCTGTTCTCGTGCCCGGAGGAGGAAAAAATGCGCCAGTTAAGACCGACCCCGGCATAAGGTTCGAATTCCGTAAGAAAGACGCGAATATCCCGGACGTTGCGGTCTTCATGGCGTGCGAAAGGCCGCAGACGGATGAATTCGTCCAGATCAAGGAAGGCTATCCACTTGAAATCCCGTCCAAAATGTTCAAGACAGTGGTTGTAGGCCAAAGGCTGGGACAATTCCGAGAAATTGCGGATCACGGTCACCCGGCTTTTAGGCGCAAAGGAGGAGAGAAAACGCGAAATGGGAAGGGCGCTTTGATTGTCGTAAATTATGAAGTGTTCAAAACCCAGGAGGGAATGATAAACAAGCCATTCTTTCAGGAAGGGGTCTTCATCTTTGGCTATACAGCAGAGCGCGCAATATTCCGGTCTCATGGCAGACCCACAGGGCGGATTGCAGTCCAGTGTCAGGGAGCGAAACCGAGAACGCGGCTTGGGTCTATGCCCGAGTTTTCCGGAGCAAGACATGTAGCTATGCCCGCCACTGCGTCCCTGGCCAGATCGCATTCATGCAGACACATGGAATGCCCTTCCGGGTCGAGGGCCAGGGTAACAACCGGCTGCATGGGATTGGCGTAATTGCTGCCCGTGACCACGCCCCGGTATCCGTCTTTAAGTTCTACAACCGACCCTACCGGATAGATGCCGACCAGACGGACAAATTTTTCCAGAAGTACGGGATGAAACTGTTTTTTGCGCATCTGATACATGACGCCCAGGGTACGGTGGGGGTAAAGCGCCCCCTTGTAGGGACGGCGGCTGGACAGGGCGTCATAGGTGTCCGCTATGCCGGTGATGTGGCCCAGTATGGAGATGGCGTCCCCGGAAAGGCCTTTGGGATAACCCGATCCGTCATAACGCTCGTGGTGTTCGAGGGCGGCTTTGTGCGCGTCGGCGCGCACATCGGGCAGGGAGGATATGAGTTCACAACCGAGCATGGGGTGGCGTCTGACCAGGGTTCTTTCCGTGTCGCTCAACTTGCGCCCGGCGCTTAAAATGGCGACGGGCAGCAGGGACATGCCGAGGTCGTGGAAAAGACCTGCCAAGGCATAGGAGCGTACCCGGCCGCGTTCCGCGCCGGAACGCAGGGCAAAGGCGGCAAGAAGCACGGCAACATTGGCGCAGTGAGCGTAGGTGTAATTTTCCACCCGACGGATGCGGGGCATGCAGAGCAGGGCGTCAGGGTTGCGCTCCAGGCTTTGGATAACGCCGGCCAGGACGGGTTCCACATTGTCGGTGCGCGGTCTGCCGCTGCTTGCGGAATCCATTATCTCGCGCACAGTGTTCAACAAATCGTCGTAAGCCCGCATGGCGTAAGGTATTTCATCCCGGACGCCGCGTCCGGCAACGCTGAAAGGCTGTCTGGCCGCGAAAAGCGGCAAGCCCGGCTTTTCGTTTTCCCCGAGGGTCGGATCAAATTCATTCCCGGCAAGCTTGTTGCGCAGACCGTCTATCCCGGAACGGGCAAGATCAAGGCAGGCCACGCGGTATTCGCGGGAGAGAATTTCCAGCTTGCCGTCATCGGCCGGGACAGTAAAGTTTGGCGGCAAGGGCTTTGATTCCGGAGAGGAAATTTGTCCAAAATAAGGTTCGACGGCTGCTGAGTTTTTGAACATAGCTTCCCTGGGATTGGGCTGGAGATGATCAAAATTGTGTTCGGGTGTAAAAATTTACCCGAGACACCGATCGTACGCTAACCTATTTTTTTTTCAATATCTATATAAACTTTAGAGTTTTTTAATATTTTTTTAATATTTTTCAAAATATATGTAACTACTTTATATTACAGTATAATCCTTTTAAAAAAACGTGAAATTAGTTTTTTTAGAAGGAGCGGGGCAGGGCAGGGAGACGAAATAAATCGATTCCGGAACGATGCGCAGCATTGCCTTGCCCTGGTTCGGAAGCAGCGAGGAGTGGGGCAGAACATGCAGGGAGTCCTGCTCCGGGCTTGCGTCCCACAGGCATAAATTCTGGTTCTCCATGGTCCGGACCGTGGTCCAGTGGGAAATGACGGGTTGTGTCACGCCGGGCAGAAAACGGTGAAAGCGCAGGATGGCCGCGCCCGCCGGAAGATGTGTGCCGGCGAAGAATTCTTGCAGGGCGTCAAGAACCGCCGCCCCTTCCTGACAGGGTGTGAAGGCGCTTTCCCCGGTGTGCGCCTCGCCCTGAGGCGGGAGATTCTCCGGCAGATACATGGAGACCGGACCAAGATTCAGATCCTGGTCCGTGGGCGCAAGGGCGGCAAAAGGCAGGCGGAGATCAAGCTTGAAGGGACCAGCGGCGCACCAGCGGCGCAGCATATAGCGGATCACCCAGTAATGATCCGTTTTGTTGCCTAAAAATTGTGACCAGAGGCGCGGATAGCGGGCAAAATCCTCCATGCTTTTCTGGAAGATTTCCCGGACGCTGTTCAAAGGGATGGCGTAAAGGCAGGAAAGGGCGTTTATGACCGCATAAACTGCGCAGGCGAAATCAAGTGTTCCTTGCAGATATCTACGCATATGATCTTCCGGGTTAAGCGCCGTTATATGCAGGATCCGTATCCACGCTTTGAGCAAATTTTTGCGGGTTGCCCCGGACCACCGGAGCAGGGAATTTAACCGCTATGTTTTTAAAGTCAATATTGCGGAAGTGGGCGTCTTAAAATCACAAATAGCTGGACGCCCTTTTATTTTTAGCGTATGTAAACCAGATACGGTTTGTCATGAATAGATATTGTCCATCCCAACAGGACGGGGTTCTGGTGCTGAACAAGGGGCGGGGACCAAGCTCCGCAGCCTGTCTGGGCGCGATAAAAAAGCGGCTTGGACAGCCCCGCATAGGACATGCAGGCACCCTTGACCCGATGGCGGAAGGCGTTCTTCTGGTCCTGCTGGGACAGGCGACAAAAATTTCCGGCCACCTTATGCACGGGGGCGGAAAAATATACAACGGCGTTATCCGCCTCGGTGTCGTTACCGATACCTGGGACGCCGAAGGCAGGGTTTTGGAGCGCTTTGCGGTAAAGGACATCGATCCTTCGCTTCTGCATGAGGTCTGCGCGACCTTTGTCGGTTCCCATGAGCAGGAAGTGCCGGCCTATTCCGCAGCCAAACATCAGGGTCGGCCTCTATATGAACTGGCGCGCAAAGGTCTTGATACCCCTGTAAAAAAAAAGATGGTGAATGTTTACCGTTGCGAGGTCGAACTGGTCGACCCCGAGCGGGTTTTCTTCCGGGTCAGTTGCGGCTCCGGCACCTATATACGTTCCCTGGCCCACAGCTTGGGGAAACGACTAGGGTGCGGCGGCACTTTGGAAAAATTGACCCGGGAATACAGCCGACCCTTCGGGATGGATGAAGCGCATACTCTGGAGGAGGTGCTGGAAAATCCCGAAGCCTTTCCGTCCAGGCTTTACGGCATTGCCGAAGCCCTGCCGGACTGGCCGCAAATCCGCCTGACCCAAGCCGAAACCGCTATTGTCCGCAACGGCGGAAGATTGAGCGTTTCCGGAGACAGGGTTCTCGCCCTTGCTCCCGGACAAAATCTTCTTCTCTTTGACGCGGACGGACAGGTTCTGGCCCTGGGTGAATTTCTGGGCGACAGCCCGGAGCAAAGCGGGGTGGAGAGCGGGGTTTTGCGCATCACGCGGGGGCTGTGGAACACTTGAGCGCCCGAAAATCGGGCATAAACGGAGGACTGCTGTGGTATTGGACACCGTTCAAAAAAAAGCGGTAATTGAGACACACGCCAAACATGAAGGCGACACTGGATCACCTGAAGTGCAGATTGCGCTTCTGACGGCGCGCATCCAGGATTTGTCCGGACATTTCAAAGAGCATAAAAAAGACTTTCATTCCCGTCAGGGACTTTTAAAGCTCGTGGGCCGGCGCAGAAATCTCCTTAATTATCTGAAAAAGACAGATGTGCAGCGTTACCGGTCGATTCTCGATAAACTCGGCTTGCGTAAGTAATGTATAACAAGGAACAAAAATGAGTATTTTCCCAAGTAAAAGAGTAAGCGTCAAGATAGGCGGCAAAGAAATAATTCTTGAGACAGGGCGTCTTGCCGAACAGGCGGACGGCGCCGTATGGATTCAGTGCGGAGACACGGTTGTCCTTGTTACTGCCTGCTCGCAGGCTCTGGCCCTTGATAAGGGATTTTTCCCGCTTACGGTTGAGTATTCGGAAAAAATGTATGCCGCCGGCCGTATCCCCGGCAGCTTTTTCAGACGTGAGATAGGCCGTCCTTCGGAGCGGGAGACTCTGGTTTCCCGTCTCATAGACCGGCCCATGCGTCCGCTTTTTCCCAAAGGATTCAAGGACGAGGTCCAGGTTCTGGCCAACGTCATTTCTGCGGACCAGGAGAATGATTCCGACGTGCTGGCCGTGACCGGCGCTTCCGCCGCCCTTTGCATCTCATCCATGCCCTTTTCCGGCCCTGTGGCCGGAGCGCGTATCGGGCGCGTCAACGGGCAATTCGTCTTGAACCCCGGCATAAGTGAACTCAAAAACAGCGACCTCAATTTTGTCTTCGCCGCCTCACGCGAGGCAGTGGTCATGGTTGAAGGCGAAGCCCGTTTTGTGCCGGAAGCAGTTGTGGCCGAGGCTCTGGCCTGGGCGCACCGTGAAATACAGCCCCTTATCGATGCCCAGGAAGAACTGGTGCGGCTGGCGGGCAAAAAGAAGAGCGTCCTGAAAGAGCAGCCGGACCTGAGCGCTATCGCCGCCTTCCTGCAAAAGGAGGTAGGCGAGGATCTGGCGCGGGCTCTGACCCTTCCGGGTAAAATGGAGCGGCGCGAGGCCAAGAAAGTGGTCAAGGAAAAGGCCGCAGTCCTGGCGGCGGACCCCTCCTCGTCATTTGCCGAAGATGCGCCGGCCCTGGCGGCCATCGGCAATATCCTCGGCGATATGGAGAAGGAAATAGTGCGTGGTCGCATTCGTACGCAGGGCCGGCGTCTTGACGGGCGCGACACTAGAACGGTGCGGCCCATTACCATTGAAACCGGGCTGCTGCCCAGAGCGCACGGTTCCGCCCTTTTTGCCAGGGGAGAAACCAAGTCTCTGGTGATCACAACCCTGGGCAGTTCAACGGATGAACAACGCGTCGATTCCCTGGTTGGGGACCATACCAAGAAATTCATGCTGCACTATAACTTCCCTCCCTATTGTGTGGGCGAAGTCAAACCCGTGCGGGTGTCGCGGCGTGAAATCGGGCACGGAGCGCTTGCGGAAAAGGCCTTGCGGCCGATTCTTCCGGATGACGCCTCTTTCCCCTTTACCCTGCGCATTGTGGCGGAAACCATGGAATCCAACGGTTCCTCAAGCATGGCTGCGGTCTGCGGCGGTTGCCTTTCCCTGATGGACGCGGGCGTACCCATTCTCGCGCCTGTGGCCGGCGTGGCCATGGGGCTGATCAAGGAAGGCGACGAGTTCATTGTGCTGACGGATATTCTCGGCGACGAGGACGCTCTCGGCGATATGGATTTCAAGATCGCCGGCACAGCGGAAGGTTTGACTGCCGTGCAGATGGACATCAAGGTTACCGGCATCTCCACGGAAATAATGGCCAAGGCCCTGGCCCAGGCCAGGGAAGCCCGTCTGCATATTCTCTCGGAAATGGGCAAAGTCCTGCCCGCGTCCCGCTCGGCCCTTTCCAAATACGCCCCGCAGCATGACGAAGTGGAAGTGAACCCGGAAGTCATCCGCCTGATTATCGGTCCGGGCGGCAAGAACATCAAGGCCATAACCGCCGAAACCGGAGCTTCCGTCGACATTGACGATTCCGGCAAAGTGGCCATTTTCGCCCCCACCATGGAAGCGCTGGAACAGGCCCGGAACATGGTGCTGGCTTATGACCAGAAGGCGGAACTGGGCAAAAACTATGACGCCAAAGTTATCAAGATTCTGGAGATCGGCTGCATAGTCGAACTTATGCCGAACCTTGAGGCTCTGGTGCATGTCTCGCAGCTTGACACCGCGCGTGTTGAGAATGTGGCGGACTTTGTGGGTCTTGGAGATCGCATCCCTGTCAAGGTGATTGAAATAAACGGCGACCGGGTGCGCGCTTCCCGCAAGGTGGTTATCCAGGAAGAACGCGGCATTCCCTGGAATCCCGAAGAAACGGCCCGTCCGCCCCGCCGGGATCGCGGCGACCGTCCGGACCGCGGCGACCGCGGAGATCGGGGTGGAGATCGGGGCGGCGATCGGGGACGTCCGCCGAGACGCCGTTAGCTTCTGAAGATTATATCTCTACGGCGCAGGCGAAATCATGTTTCGTCCTGGAAACGCCGGAGGATGCGTCTCAATCTTAATTGTTTGGACACCTGTTGATATAGCTGTAAATAAAAGATGAGGGCACAGCTCCCTCATCTTTTATTTGTGCCGGCAATGCTACCAGCCGAGTCCGCAGCATTCTCGGCGCGGATCCGCTCCTCCGCTTATACTTTCTTCATCTTTCATAATCAGGCAGGCGCCGCCCGCTTTCCAGGCCCAATCGGGCCAGGGCTGCACATCGTGCCCGAAGGAGGAGAGGGCGGCCATCGTGTCGGGGCCGATTCTGGATTCCAGACGCAAAACCCCTTTGGCGTAAGCGTGCGGATAAAAGGAATCCGGGAAACAGAAAGTTCCGAAGCGCGGCGCTTCGACGGCTTCCTGGGCGTCCATGCCGAAGAGGAGGACATTGAACAGGACCTGGATATTGGTCTGGCATTGGGTGTCTCCGCCGGGTGTGCCCAGGATCATCCAGGGTCGTCCTTTATGCAGGATCATACAGCCGGTGGGGGTAAGGCGTGGTCTTTTCCCCCCTTCGATGCTGCTCGGGTGTCCGGGGACAAGCCAGGACTGGGAGCCCCGCGAGGAAACAGCCAGTCCCGTGCCGGGGATAACCTGGGTATTGAAGGACATATCACTGGGAGTTGCGGAGAAGAAGGATCCCCACTGATCCGTCACGCAGATATAGCTGGTGTCCAGGGAATGTCCATCGGAACTTTTGTTTTCAGGGTCGGAACGTGGATTAAAATACGCCGGGGCCGTACGGTCTTCCAAGGCGAAGGGGTCGTTGGAAGGCGGCATAGTTGTATAGGCCTGGGGGCGGATCAGGGCGCGGCGCATGGCTCCGTATTCGGGGGAGAGCAGACCCTTGAGAGGCACGTCCACAAAACGCGGGTCGCCGAAGATGCGCTCCCGGTCCGCGAAGGCCAGTTTCAGGGCTTCGGCTATGGTGTGGATATAGAGGGGCGAATTATGTCCCATAGCGGCGAGGTCAAGACCTTCAAGGATATTCAGGGTCATGGGCAGCACCGGTCCCTGACACCAGGGTCCGTGGGTGATCAAGGTATATTCGCCGAACTTGAAGGTCAGGGGGTCCTCGATATCACTGGCGAAGCTCTCCATATCTTCCGGACGCAGCAGGCCGCCGTTTTGGATGTGGAAATCCGTGATCTTTTTGCCTATTTCGCCTGTATAAAAGACGGCGCGGGCGGCTTTGAGGCCTTCCGCGCGGTCGCCACGGCAAGCGGCTTCAGCCCGGCACATGGCTTTGAAGCTCGCGGCCAGGTCTTTCTGGAAAAAGAGCGCGCCCACAGCCGGGACCTTCCCTTCAGGCAGGAAAATGGCGCTGTTCTCCGGCCAGCGTCGGTAGTCTTTTTCCGCTTCGCCGATGCCATCGCGCAGAAACTGGTGGACGGGGAATCCGTTCTCTGCCAAATCCAGGGCGTCTGCCGTGACTTCGGCAAAACTCATGCTCCCAAATTCCAGGAGAGCCTGAATATAGGCATCGGGCGCGGCAGGTGTGACCGTGCACAGGATGCCGGGAGGGAGTGTTCCCTGGCAGTGTTTTAAGAAATACTCGATGTTTGCTGCCTGCGGCCAGCAGCCGAGTCCGCTGATGGAGAAGTTCTTCTTGCTGGGCGCGTGGTGGATGAGGAGGGGGGCCACACCGGAAAAACAGACCATATCCGGTTGCAGAACGGCGAGGCAGATGGCCCCGGCTACGCCAGCATCCACGGCGTTTCCGCCTTTATCCAGGATGCGCAGGGCGGCGCATGTGGCTAGGCTGTGTCCGGAAACCGCCATATGGCGTCTGCCTCGCGTGGGCGGACGCAAGGAACTGCGGGTTTGTTCCGCTACGGAAAATACTTTTTCGTCGCTCATGAATATTTCCCTGGCTTTCGGCTGCGAGGAGGAGTTATGCGCAAATGCTTCTTGACTTGCGCACAGGCATTGTCTAAAGATTTTGCGCTTTGATTTGATTTTTCGGCCGACATGGCTCAGTTGGTAGAGCCACTGAACCATAAAAACTTAACACTGGAATAGAAGTTTATCAATATATCCACGCATTAGCCGACTTAGCTCAGATGGTAGAGCAGCTGATTCGTAATCAGCAGGTCGTCAGTTCAATTCTGACAGTCGGCTCCATAAAAATCAAGGGTTTATAGGTAGTACTGTAAGCCTTTTTTTAATGCGGGCTACCACCGGGCTACCACCAGAAAGAAAACGTACCCTGCAAGTGATAAATTCAGTTTCCGGCTCCATGCGTGCCAGCTTCAGCGCGTCGGTCTTGGTAATATCAGCGGCGCGGACAGCGGCTTTTGCTTCGGGCGTCAAGTTACGGGCGATCTGAATTTCCTGCTCAATAGTGCGCGGAGATACATTGACTTTAGCGGCTGTGTCAGCAGTGAATGACGGAAGTTCCCGTTCCGAAATAATTTCGTTTCGGTTCTGTTTCAGCGTTGCTTCCCGTTTCGTCTCCGGGTGCAGCGCTTCATAAATTTCCTTGCGCCGGGCAAGCTGTTCCCCGCGCTCCGTAAAGTGCAGCTCATTGCGGATCAGGTTTTCGTCTATCTCGGCAAGCTCCGCCTGTAAGCCGTCAAGCTCCGGTCTTGGAAAAGCCCGGCAGGGATTGAGAAAAAACTTGCAATCTGTCCATTGATGGCTATATAGAAAACAGACGGGCCGAAGGTGCTGTTAATACCCCCGGCCCTGGGGCAAGTTCCCCGGATTTAGTCGAAACGTAATCCAGTTTTCCGCCCCTGATAGAATGGCTAGTTCTTCAGGGGCAAACCTGTTTAGACGTCAAGATAACGTATAA
>JAISKK010000163.1 GCA_031260965.1 Desulfovibrio sp.
ATGCCAAACAAATAGCAAAAGCCGCACGCACTCACTGGATTATTGAAAATTCTTTACACTGGCGACTGGATGTTGTTTCCCGAGAAGACGAATCCCGTATCCGCAAAGACAACGCTCCGAAAAATATGGCCCTGATAAGGCGTATGGCCCTCGGTCTGACCAAAGAACGCCTCCCCAACAAAAAGACAACTGTCAAATCCGGCTGCTTTTGTTCACGGGCGCACGTTTGAGTGAAATTTTATACCTTAAATGGGCATATATTGACTTGGAGCAGGGAATAGCCCGGCTGCCTGACAGTAAAACCGGCTTCAAGGTGCTGCAACTTCCGGCGGCGGCTCTGGCAGTCCTGGATAGTCTGCCCGAAATGTCTGATTTTGTCCTGCCGGGCGATTCTGAAAGCGGACACATGATCAACCTGAAAGACCCCTGGAGCGATCTGCTTAAATTTGCAGGGCTGACCGGCTGGCGTATCCATGACCTGCGCCATGCCTTTGCGTCCATGATGGTAAACAGTGGCGCGAGCCTTCCCATTATCGGCAAAATTCTGGGGCATACGCAGGCCAGCACTACACAACGCTATGCTCATCTTGAGCAGAACCCGGCGCGAGCCGCCGCCGAGGATGCTGCCGCCAAGATTGCCGAAGCCATGCGGACACCGCCAAAACGCGGCAAAGTGCTGCCGTTCAAAAAAACTGGAAATGATAACCCATATTTCTTATCAATTATTGACTAGCATAAATAAGGGGCTTATATTTGATGTGGACAGTTAAATTGACAAAAAAGGCATACAAGGCAGAGCAAAAATTGCCGCTTCCGGTTCGGGCGGCCATTAGGCTTTTGATGAAAGATTTGCGTCTTAATGGCCCTGTCGCCGGAAACTGGCCTAACTATGGCAAGCTGGGAGACAATCAGCACCACTGCCACTTGAAAAAAGGCAGGCCCACTTATGTATCTGTCTGGTGGGAAATTAAAGACGCTGAACAAGATATTGAGGTAACTTATGTTGGAATACACGAAAAAGCCCCTTACTGACAACGTATTTTTGGGCGTTATTTGTCGGCAGGCCATGCTTGAGGAAGTGAAGGCCGTCCTTGAGGCCAAAGGCTGCAAGGTTCAGCAGGAAATGACCGCATTGACCGAAAAAGAACACTACACCATTGAAGAAACTTTTCCAGGCTTTCATGCCGGACACAGCTTGTTAGGGGCGCGTTATCGTGAGGACGTGAGCCAGCGACAGCTTGCCAAACTGACAGGGGTTAGCGTCCAGAATATCAGCGCAATGGAACACGGCAGACGGACTATCGGCAAGGAAATGGCCAAGCGTTTCGCCAAAGCTCTTAATACGGACTGGCGGCTTCTGCTGTCATAATCAAATTTCCTGCCCTAGCTCTGGTCTGATCCACCAGGGTGAACAGCCGACCCTTTACGGCCTGGGCAGGGATACACACATAAAGGGCGACCAGAAGGGGGTGGTTAAAAATGGTAAATTTACAAGACTACTCTTTCCTTGATGTGGTCAGATTCTATGATGAGTTTGCCGGAGGTAACGCAGGGGGCGTTGACCAATACGCAAGGGAACAGCGTTTCGCCTCTTTCCTCGTCCTGCTACTGGAGGGTGTAGAGTGGGGGGCTGTGTCCATCGTCGGGGATGGCCTCGAGTATCTTCAGGAATACATCGAAATTGCCTCAAGCAATGGAACATATGATGCTTCTTTTGTCGGTAGCGATGAAACCGGATGGAAACCTGTACGGCAGAATAATCCGCGCACTTTATATTTACGCATGTTTAAGCTGACCAATATCAAAATTGATCCCGTTGCCCTGGTGGAATGGATGAAAAAAAGGGGAAACACTCGAGCATTCCTTCGGTCTGATCTGCTTGAAAATGAGGGTATAGACCAACGTACATGCCTCAACGTCCCGGCATCCCTCTGGGCTGGTAAAAATATTGAGGTCGTCATAGAAAAATTGCGGAAAAATGGGGATAGTGACGATCTAATTACCTATATTCTGGTGGAAAAAATGAGAGAACACAAGGTATCAGTTGCGCGCCTTTTGTTTCCCCCCAGGCCTGGGGAAGAAAAAGAAAATTCAACTTATTTACGGAATGTTGATGCGGCAATTACGCGCGTAACAGGTACATATAATATAACTTTTTTCGATTGATGCATATTTTCTGCATAGTTTCTGCATAGTTTCTGCCTAACGCATAACATTCTAGTCAATGAAAATGCCTCCATACACAAATATCTGGAGGCTTTTTTATGTATCAAAAAACAAAAATTTCCACAAAATGGCTGACCGAAAGCCGCAAGCTCA
This sequence comes from Desulfovibrio sp., assembly GCA_031260965.1. GTDB lineage: Bacteria > Desulfobacterota > Desulfovibrionia > Desulfovibrionales > Desulfovibrionaceae > Frigididesulfovibrio. The sequence continues at coordinate 2,320 of JAISKK010000163.1, forward strand.
GGGCTGAAGAAGATGCGCGCCGCCATGCTGAAGCCGCCGCAAAAGCACAGCGCATTTACGCCGCCGCCGCTGATTGTATCGAGCATCCTTACCTGTCCGCCAAGGGAGTGGGGGCCGTGCCGGGGTTGAAAATTGCGAATGATGGCCGCCTGATAGTGCCATTGCTTGATGACGCCGGATCAATAAAAACTCTGCAATTTATTGATGACGCCGGCGCGAAACGTTTTCTGACTGGCGGAAAAAAACTTGGCTGTTTCTTCGCCATTGGAGGCAAAGAGAAAGAAAAACCGCTGTTGATTGCGGAAGGTCTGTCAACTGCTCTTTCCCTGCATGAATGTCTGGATCTGCCCGTGCTTGTCGGTGGTGACGCCGGAAACCTTCTGCCAGTAGCGGAAATGGCGCGGCTCAAATATCCCGGCCGTGAAATTATCCTTTGCGCTGATAACGATGTAAAGGCCGGAGAAAAGAATACAGGGGTTGAAGCTGCATCCGATGCCGCGCTGGCCGTGGATGGATTTCTTGCAATCCCTCGACATGAAGGGCGCAGGCTGGATTTTAATGACCTTCACCGGCTCATGGGCGCGGATGAAGTGCGTAATCAGGTTAGCGCATACAGCAAGCCGGAAGCGGTAAAGGTGCCGGAAAACAAAGCCGAAAGACCGCCGCTGCGCGTTGTAAATATTGCTGATTTTTTGCGGATGGAATTTTCGCCGCGTGAAATGCTGCTCGAGCCAATTCTTCCGCGCCAAGGGATTATGATGCTGCACGCATTCAGAGGGGCCGGAAAGACTTATGCCGCCTTGAGTCTGGCCTATGCTGTCGCTTCCGGCGGCGTGGCGCTTTGCCGCTGGCAATGTCCTGACCCGGCACGGGTGCTGTTTATTGATGGTGAGATGCCCGCTCAGACCATAAAGGACAGATTGGGCCGTCTCATTATCGGAAGCGAAAAAGAACCGCCTTCAGATGAATACCTGCGCATATTGACGGGCGATCTTCAACCAGATGGGATAATGCCGAACTTGGCGACCGAGGCCGGACAGGAAGCGCTTGAGCCTTTCCTTGCAGATGTAGATCTTGTTGTCCTGGATAACCTTAGCACACTGGCGAGGCATGGCCGGTCAAATGATGAGGAGTCCTGGCTGCCTGTCCAGGGCGGTTATTGGGTTTGCGGAGGCGGGGCATGTCCGCGATCCTGATTCACCACCAGGGAAAAGGCGGTGATCAACGCGGCACAAGCGGCAAGGAAGATATTCTTGATACAGTCATATCGCTGAAACGTCCTGCTGATTATCGCAGTGATCAGGGGGCGCGTTTCGAGGTCCACTTTACCAAGGCGCGAGGCCTTATCGGGGAAGGCGCAAGACCGTTTGAAGCTCAGCTTATGTCAGAAGGGGAGGCTCTGGTCTGGTCTGCGCGGGATATTGAGAATGTTCGACTTGATCAGGTGCAATCCATGCTGGCGGATAAAATGTCCATACGCGACATTGCGGAAGAATTGGGCATAAGCAAATCATCCGTCCATAGGCTCAAAAATCGACTCGTATCCGGGGATATGGGGGGGGGTCTTATGAGCCAGAATTTTGCAAATCGTGTTACCTGTCCCAAGGTGTCCCACGTCCCAACACTATATACGTGGGACAGTGGGACAAAACCTGAAAAGCGGGACAAGGCCTGGGACAACTTCTATAAAAGCGTTGGCGCTCAAGGCTATAAACTGTCCCATTGATATGGGACAAGTGGGACAAGCGCGGGACAAAGGGGAAAAATCTTGTCCCAGGGCGCGGGACAGCCTGGGACAAAATATTGAGGCAAAAAATGACAAATCGTGTTACGCAAATCCCTCAGACGCCGACTCCGATCCGGCGGTGGATCCGTCCCTGGACCGGGTGGCAAAATGGTATGCCGAGGCCATGACCTTGCCGGGGGCAATCGATTACAAGTCACTTTGTCCCGACTATCATCAAGGGTGTTTCACCTGTCCAGATGGCGACCTGGGCAAGCTGCACTTCTGCGCGAAGTTCAGCAGGGCTGATGACGGGGCGGCGGTGCTGCAATGAGGACAAACGGCGAAATACTTCTTGAAGCCTATACAATTATCAATGGGCAGCGTGAGAGCCATTACGGCAACCCTGCATCAACATTTGCCCGGACTGCCGCCTTGTGGTCCGCATATCTGGGGCATGCAGTGAATTGCAAGGACGTGGCGATCTGCATGGTCCTGCTGAAGTTCTGCTGGGAAGCCTATCACCACAAGCAGGACAACTTGCTCGATGCTGCCGGGTATATCGGGATGGCCGCTGATATGGCAGGGGTGAACACGCGAGAGACCGACACACTGGGCGATATTGGGAAATGGTGGTCTGGGGGTGCGAAGAAATGAGCATGGAAGAACTGACGGTCAAGCAAAAACGCTTTATTGAATCATTCAATGGAAACG
>JAISKK010000011.1 GCA_031260965.1 Desulfovibrio sp.
GGTCGGCAAACGTAGCGTTTATGCAATTCGCGCCCTGCGGGGGGCCGGATACACCGGCAGGATGCTCAATCTGCAAGACGGCGCCAATGCGTGGGCGCGTGACGTAGACCCTTCGTTGCCACAATACTGAAAGTAAAACCTCATGCCTGGTCCGTACTCTCTTTTTTCTCGGCGGCGGCAAAAAAGGTCAGGCCTTTTTTTGTAACGCAAATGCTTTTGCCGCCGGGAATAAGGTGGACGCTTTTGCCCTTTCCGGCCAGCCAGGCCGCATCTGTTTCCAGCAGGGTGGCAAGGCGCGTCTGTCCCGGCCCCAGGGCGTCAAGGGTTTTTTTATAAAGACGCAGGCGCAAGGACTGATGCAGACCTTGCAGAATCTGCCCGGAAACAAATAGCGACTCCCCCTGTGCTGCAGCAACGGATGCGGTCATGTCCGCGTGTAACCTTTGCGGTTCAGGCGAATAGTCCCTCTGTTCGGGGGCGGATGCTGCAAGCAGGGCGTCAAAATAAGCGGCGTCGGTCTGTCCCAGATTGCGCAGATTTCCGGCCGCTTTCAGAAAGGCCGGGTTTTCCCGAAGCAGCAGGGGAATAATATCCAGACGTACCCGGTTGCGGAAAAAACTTCTGTCCTGATTGCTTTCGTCATGTATCCAGCTCAGACCCAGAGAGTTCAGAAAATCCTCGATTGCGCTTCTGGGGCTGTCCAGCAGGGGCCGGACAAGGCGGCGCCGCGCATCATGAGTTTGCATCCCGGCCAGCCCCGGCCAGCCCGTCCCCCGGATCAGGCGCATGAGGATGTCCTCGGCCAGGTCGTTGCTGTTATGTGCTGTGGCGATCAGGCTGTCCCGGCATTCTGCGGCCTGTTCCGCAAAAAACGAGTACCGCGCCTGTCTGGATTTTTCTTCAAGTCCGCCGGAGAGGGCGGAGCTCTTTTTTACCTCCATGCGTCGAACCAGACAGTCCAGGCCCAGACGGGAGCAGAAGTCCCGACAGTATTGCGCTTCGGCGGCGGAAGAGGGGCGTAGTCCGTGGTCCAGATGCAGGGCTTTCAAGGTAAAGCCGGCTCCGCCTTTAAGCCAGTGCAGGGCAAGGAGCAGGGCGGTGGAATCGGCTCCGCCGGAGAAGGCGCAGAGAATATTCAGTCCCTTGGGCGAACGCTCCAGGGCTTTTTCCATAAAGCGCAGGATAGCCAGACAGAAATGCGCCTGACTTGGCGTAAGGTCTTGAAGGCGCTTGGGAAGTTCTACTTCCGGGTCCGGTAGGGAAGACGGAGTCAGGGAAGCCATTTCTTGTAAATCTTTGCGTTCCGGGCGGGCGAAGGGGCAAGATTCAGCAGGCATGATCGGGACAAGACTTAAAAGGCGATTTTAAGTTCAGTGAGCATGTCCTCAAGATATTTGATTATATAGTTGCGCAGACCTTCCTCTGCAAAGGACACGCAGTCGCAACGAATGCGTCCCAGTCCCCGGACCAGCAGTTCCATGTTGACGTGACTTGCTCCCACTTCCAGAGCCAGGCAATACGGTCCGCACTGTTCCCGGTGCTCAAGCTGGATGGGACTGAGCATTTTTTCCGGCACGGGCAGCCAGTAGATGCCTTCCAGACCTGCTTGCAAGCCCATGTCCAGAAGGCGTGCGTTGATGGCGGCGATATCCGCTTCCTCGAGTTGGTCTATGGTGTATGTTCTCATAATGACTCATCTTTAAGAATTTCTAATCATCCAAACCCTGTTTGGGATAATCGTCTGGATATTTTTCATTGTCAAGATTGAAGATGCGCCGTACCAGACTTATGTGCCGTGTTCCCGCTTCGGAGTGCTCCGGATAGGCGCGTTTGAGGTAGGTGATCGGCTCGTGGTTCAATTTTCTGACCACCGAGGAGAGCATGGTTTCAAGCAGTCCCTGCGCGCCTTCCGGCAAAGGGCCGAGCTGTTTCATGGTTTTGGTCAGTTCGTGTCTTGCTATGTTTTCTCCCCGGCGTACCAGATCCACGATGGTAGGCTGCAGGGCCAGAGAACGCATCCAGGCGCAAAAGAGCAGGCTTTCCTCATCCACTATGTCCTGTCCGCGCGCTGCCTCGGCGCGGCGGCGCAGCATGTTCTCCTCCACAATTTCTTTCAGGTCGTCTATGTCGTACAGATATATGTTGTCTATGCTGTTTACGGCCGGGTCCACATCGCGGGGTACGGCTATGTCGATGAAAAACATGGGTTTATTCTTGCGCCTGGGCATAAGCCCGCGTAAGTCTTCGGCCCGGATCAGGGCTTCGGGGGCGCCGGTGGAGCTGATGATGATGTCCGCTTCGGCCAGATGATCGACAAGTTTTTCAAAAGGCGCGGCTTCACCGTGAAAACGTTGGGCCAGAAGCTCTGCCCGCTCCGGTGTGCGGTTCGTTACGCGCAGGGAGACAAGTCCGGCATTGACCAGATGGGTGGCTGCGAGTTCCGCCATTTCGCCGGCGCCGATGAGCAGGGCGCGGGTTTTGCCCATATCCTCAAAAATTCGTTTGGCAAGTTCAACGGCCGCATAGCTGACGGATACGGCGCTGGAGGCGATGCCTGTTTCGCTGCGCACCCGTTTTGCGACGAAAAAAGCCCTGTGCAGCAGGCGGTTCAAGATGTGTCCGGCCGTACCGTTTTTCAGGGCCCTGCGATAAGCGTCCTTTAATTGTCCGAGGATTTGCGGTTCGCCGAGGACCATGGAGTCCAGACTCGCGGCCACGGCAAAGAGGTGGCGCACAGCCTCCTGGCCCTTGTAGCTGTATATATGGGAACGCAGCCGCTCCGGACTTTCCCGGCGGATTTTAGCCCAGTTTTCGACAAGCAGATCCGCTGCGGCCTCCGCCTTGCCCACGGCCAGTATTTCTACACGGTTGCAGGTGGAGAGGAGCATACACTCGTTGACCCCGTCCCCGATCGGCATGAATTCTTCGCCCTGCGGGTCCGGGCTGTTCAGGGCGAAACACTCGCGCACCTCAAGGGGCGCTGTTTTGTGATTCAATCCGACAAGATAGAGTGCGCTGTCCATGTCAGTCGGGCAGAAGCTGATGGCTGTGGTGGGAGAGACCGTAGTCAAAAAGCACGGACAAAACGGACACGCCGAAGATGAACACTGCCATCAGCGCGGTTTTTTTTCCCCTGTAGCCCAGGGCGGTGCGCTGATAAAAGAGCAGGGCGTATAAAAACCAGATGAAGAGGGAAAGCATGACCTTGGGATTGGCCGCCACCGCCTGGGTCAGGGGCGCCCAGATGACGCCGGTCATCAGGCCCAGAGTGAAAAGGGGGAAGCCTGCCAGGACTGCGCCTTTGTTTATTTTATCATAAACGCCGAGGGCAGGCATGTTTTGCGTAAACTGGGCCAAGGGCTCTTTCTTTTTTATGCGTCCCTCCGTGTAAATAAAGAGCAGACCTGCCCCGAAGGCCAAGGCCAGAAGGGCAAAGCTCAAATATAAAGACCAGATGTGCAGGCCGAAAAAGAGGGCCGAGAGGCGGTCCGGCAGGAGATTTTTCAGCCCTGTAAGACGCAGGGACAGGATGTAGATAAGCAGAGCCAAAGGGGCGGCGGTCATGCCCAGAAAAGGGTGGCGCAGCTTGTATCTGGCGGCCAGATAGCAGGCAATGACGCACCAGGCCAGAAACTGCATGTGGTAACTTGCGGCCAGACCCTCGTAGCCCGCGGCGGCAAAGGCCAGGATCAGCGACAGGCTGTGCAGGGCGAAACCGGCCAGGGTGACTATGTCGGCGGCTTTGCTTAAAGTGCGACGCATGGTCAGAGCCCCGATCAGGATGCCGAATGAGCCGAAAGAATAGAGAAAAACCACGCTGACAAAAAGCAGCTTCTCAAAATCCATATAAAAATTCTCCCGCCCGCGCTTTCATGGCTGTGGGCAAAATTTCCCGGAGAATGGCCCCGGCCTTGTCTTTTTCTCCTTTCTCCAGGCATTCGGCCAGAGGGGAAAAAACCAGGGCACGGAATATTTCGGCATCGGCCTCGGGGCCGAGCCCGAGTTCGAGCAGGGGGGCGCGCAATTTTCCGAGCAAGGCCAGCAAACCAGCATAGCGCGAAGCGACATAGGCTTCAAGGTCTTCGCGCAGGCGCTTGGCCAGGGCCGGGCTTTGCCCTTCCGTGCCGACGGCCAGACAGATCCCTTCGCTGTAGAAATGGGCGGGCATGATACAATCGCCGGCTGCTGGTCCCGAGGCGCAGTTGCAGAGTATTTTTCGTTCGGCGCAGAGCGCGGCTATACGGGCGTTAAGGGGGGGATCGGAGCTTGCGGCGAAGACCAGATCCTTGTCCTCCAGATCTTCCGGAGTGAAGGCGCGGGGCAGGCAGATAAGGCCGGGGGTGGAGAATATTTCTATTCCCCGCGGATCGAAGTTGGGGTCGAGCAGGGTGATACTTTGCGGGCGGGCTGCCAGCAGGGCGCGCATTTTGCGCTGCCCGACCCGGCCCGCGCCGACGATCAGGATTTTTTTTGCGGAAAGATCGATGTAAAGCGGGAAAAATCGCATCAGATTTCCGAAGAGGAAAAAATATGAACCCCGTTTGCCTGTAAGATATCAACAGCTTTTTCTATCTTGTCGAAGCGGCAGATTATGACATTTTTGCCCCCGGTAGAACCGGGGCAGGCATACATGTATTCCACATTGATAGCGGATTCTCCCAGCAAGGCGAGTATGGCGCGCAGCCGGCCTGCTTCCGTATCCAGACCCAGGGCCACAACCTCCGTGCGTCCGGCGGTAAAGCCTTTGTCATGAAGTGCCCGATAGGCTTCTTCAGTCTTGTCCACAATAAGACGCAGGATGCCGAATTCCGAAGTGTCCGCCAGCACGAGGGTTTTTATGCGCACTCCGGCTGCGTCCAGGATGCCGGTAACTTCGGCCAGATGGCCAACCTTGTTTTCAAGCAGCACTGACAATTGTTCCATATTTTTCCTCCGCCGGATGTATCCGGATATGTCCCTGCTATAAACTGAGCAAAATTTGTTTTGTCTGTCAAGTGCGCAGTTTTTTTGCGTATCTTCCAAGCCTCAAATGATTATTTGCTTGCGCTGGAATGCGCATCGGCTTATTTTTCAAAAACAACGATAAAGGGCGCTTTTTAGGAGGCCGATATGCGGACCAATCTCACAGCCAGAACCACCGGAAATAAAAAACTTGTCGCCTGGGTTGAGCGAATTGCCGCTCTCTGCGGTCCGGATTCCGTACATTGGTGCGACGGCACGGAAAAAGAAAAGGCGGGTCTGGAAAAAATACTTGTCGGGAAGGGAGCCCTCATTCCCCTTAATCCGAAAAAGCATCCCGGCAGCTTTCTCTGCCGTTCCAACCCGGCGGATGTGGCGCGCATGGAACACCGCACCTTTATCTGTTCGGAAAAAGAAAGTGACGCCGGTCCCACCAACAACTGGATGGCCCCGGCTGAAATGCGCGTCAAACTTGAGGTTCTTTTTACAGGCTGCATGAAGGGGCGGGTGCTCTATGTAGTTCCTTACAGCATGGGGCCGGTCGGCTCCCACATCTCCAAAATCGGCGTGGAGATTACGGATTCCCCTTATGTGGTTCTGAGCCTGCGCATAACGACCCGCATAGGGGCCAGGGTGCTGAAGGCCCTGGGTGACGAGGGCGCTTTTGTCCCCTGTGTGCATTCCGTCGGCGCGCCTTTGGCTGCCGGAGAAAAAGACGCCGTCTGGCCTTGTCGGCCGGAAGATGTGTATATCGTCCATTATCCGGAGAGCCGGGAGATCTGGTCATTCGGCAGCGGTTACGGCGGCAACGCCCTGCTCGGGAAAAAATGCCTGGCCCTGCGCATCGCCTCGGTCATGGCCAGGGACGAGGGCTGGCTGGCCGAGCATATGCTTATTGTGGGCATAGAAGACCCGCAAGGGGAAAAGACCTACATCGCGGCGGCCTTTCCCAGCGCCTGCGGCAAGACCAATCTGGCCATGCTTATCCCGCCCAACGGCTTCAAGGGCTGGAAGGTTTTTACGGTGGGCGACGACATCGCCTGGATCAAGGCCGGTCCGGACGGGCGATTTTACGCGGTCAATGCGGAAGCTGGCTTTTTCGGCGTGGCCCCCGGCACTTCTCCTTTGACCAACAAAAACGCCATAGAATCCTGCCGCGCGGGCGCGATCTTTACCAACACAGCCCTGACCGACGATGGCGACGTCTGGTGGGAAGGCTTGAGCGCGCAAGCCCCAAAACATTTGCTGGACTGGATGGGACAGGACTGGACCCCGGATTGCGGGCGTCTGGCCGCGCACCCGAATGCGCGTTTTACCGCCCCGGCCGCGCATTGTCCCTGCATTGATCCGGACTGGGAGAACCCGAAGGGCGTCCCGATCAGCGCTTTTGTCTTTGGCGGCCGCTTAAGCAAAAACGCCCCTCTGGTTTATCAGTCCTTCAACTGGGACCATGGCGTGTATATGGCGGCGACTGCCGGTTCGGAAAAAACCGCGGCGGCGGACAACGCCGAGCCTGTCCGCTATGATCCCATGGCCATGCTGCCTTTTTGCGGCTACAATATGGGTGATTATTTCGCGCACTGGCTGCAAATGGGCCGGGCCGTGCCCAGGCCGCCGAAGATTTTCCGCGTGAACTGGTTCAGAAAAGATGCCGGGGGCAATTTTGTCTGGCCCGGATTCGGCGACAATCTGCGCGTTCTGAAATGGATTGTGGACAGGGTGCGCGGCCGGGTGGGGGCGGCGGAAGGGCCGTTGGGTTTTATGCCTTTCTACGAGGACATATTATGGAAGGGTCTGGCATACAGCCGCGAGGAGTTTGCCGCTGTCTCGGATGTGGATGCCGGGGAGGCTTTGCAGGAAGCGGAAGGGCAAAGGCTTTTTCTGGATACTTTCGCCAAAATCGGCAAACTGCCGGAAGAATTTGTCCATGAGCAGCGTATGCTGGTCCTGCGCCTGAAGCGTTGCGGCGCAAAATGGCGGCTGCCGTCTGGCTGCAAAAGGCGGGGCACGGCGTTGGCCCGGAAAGGTCAGTAGGCGCCCCGCCCTGTGAGCAGGGCCGGGATGGTGCGGATCATAATATATATGTCCATCCATACCGACCAGTTGTAAATATAAGTCTTGTCGAGCTCCACGCGTTTTGCGTACTTCACGTCGTTGCGCCCGGAAATTTGCCAAAGCCCTGTTATGCCGGGTTTTACCCGCGTATAGAAGCTGAAGGCTTCCCCATAGCGGGGAATTTCATTCTCCACAATCGGCCGCGGTCCCACAAAGCTCATTTCGCCTTTGATTACATTAAACACCTGCGGGAGTTCGTCCAGGCTGACGCGGCGCAAAAAGGCGCCCACCCGGGTGAGGCGCGGATCGTTCGGCAGCTTTTGGTCCTTGGCCCATTTTTCGCGCAGGGCAGGATCCTTTTTAAGGATTTCAACCAGCTCATCCTGGGCGTTGGCGACCATGGTACGAAATTTATAGATGCGGATGACTTTTCCGCCCTGTCCGATCCGTTGCTGGCGAAAAAAAATCGGCCCCTCGCTGTCCAGGCGGATGCACAGGGCCAGCAAAGGAATAAGCGGCATAATAACAACGCTACCCAGGAGACAGTATATGATGTCCAGCAGACGCTTTATGCACATGCGCCGGGGGTCCAGCAGCTTTTGGCGCAGACTCAGCGCCGACCCGCCGGGCAAATAGCCCACCCGCAGCGAGTACTGTTTGAGCCAGGCTGTGTCCATGCGCACGATGACCTGGTAGAAATGCTGCCCCAGTAAGGGCATCAAAATCCGCTGTACATCGGAGGGGACCTTTTCAGCGTTGACCAGAGCAAGAGCGCGCGGGTACAACTTTTGCAGCTTCTGGAGGAGTTTCTCCGTTTCTTGGAGGCCTGCCGCATCGAGACTGACGCTCCACTGGCCGGACGACAGCTCTCCGTTCCAATGCAGGGAGACGCTTTCGGCTACAATCAGGCCTCTTTGGCGATTGTCCATGAGTGGTTTCGCGATGCTCTCCGTCTTTCCGGGCGGAGCGAAAATTATTACCGGGTAACCCCACCAGGTATAGGGGGCGCAGTGCTTGCGGACGGCAAAGCGGAAAAGAGGCGCCAGGATCAAAGCCACAAACCAGCACATGAGAACGGTCAGGCGTGAATACTCCAGATTCTGCTGCCCCAGGAAAAGGATGAAGCTGAAAAACAAAAAGCTTAAGGTGGTGCCTATGGAGAGTATCTTTAGTTCATCGCTGGGCGTAAGCAGTAAATCGGCGTAAAGGCCCATGGCCGCATAGAAAAGCAAAATAGGCGGCAGGCCAAAGATCAGTATCGCGTACCTGGATAAAACAAGATCTCCGCCGCTGATTTTGCGCAGCAGATAGGCAATGACCAGAGAGGCGAGCAGGGCGCAGAAATCGGAAAGAAGGAGGGCGTTGCGTGTGGAAAACAGGAAGCGGCCAAGCCCTGAATGTTTGGCATGGTTCATTTTGTCGATCCGAAACAATTCGGTACATCGGGGGGGGTAATATGAAAGCCTCCACACCTGATCGGAACAAAGGCCGCAAAATAGTATTGTGACATATCGGTTACAGGCAATGCTCTTTTTGCTTCTTCACCCGCAGATATGATGACTTGAGAGAAGCGGGAATGGGTGCATTGTCGAGATCCATGGTTGCCAGTCGTTTTCCAAGGTGAGCAAATTGTGCGTCCCTATACTGGCTCTTACAACTTTGATTTTCATCTTGGGCATTCGGGTCATCAGGATGCATCAAGAAACGAGTCCAAGTATCAATACTCCACTTTGGAACAATTAAAGCGACAGGATCATCAGCATTGTATGGGAATTTTTTTTCAACAAAATATTTACCTGAACCTGGATGAGGAAAATCTCCTGAATATGTAACGCGCCCATGGCTACAGCCTTTAGCGCTAAGCCACCCCCGGACAAAATGATAGTGCGCCTTATCTTCGCAAAGAATTTTGAATTGATGTTTACTATAATCCATAAGTTACTGTTCCGATTTTTCTAAAAGATATTCGTCAATGCCAATTTCAAGATCTGAGGAAAATTTTTCAATCCTGACAAAGGCCGGAGCACCTGAAAATAATAAAATAAAAGCTGTGTCCTGAAACCAGTTCATTGTTTTATGGTGATGGGATATAAATATAAACTGAATATTTTTTTCCTCGAAGGCATCTTGAGCCGCGTCATATAGGGGTTGTAACTCAATAGGCGCCAGAAAATTTTCAAATTCGTCAATGACAATTATCGAGTCTTTTGGAGTAATGCGAAGCAAAATATGCAGAACACATAAAATTTTTTGCCCATGCGAAAGGCTGTCAAATGGGATACGATATGCTTGTTCCGCATTGAAGAGAATATCCGCAGTTAATTCCCTGTTTTTCCCCTCTTTTTCAAGAACAAATTGCTTAAAACCGGGGACGAAGGCGGATATTTCAGAAAATAGTCCAGCTATTACAGGAAGTTGTTCATCACGGAGAAAATCATACCAGGCTGAAAAATTTGAGCCGTCCAAATTAAGAATAGGTTGACTTTCCTGATGTGATCCAGAAAGGCTATAGGGATTAAGAGCGACCGGAAATAAGTTGCTTTTTATATATTGAATAAATTTTCTAATTTTACTACTGAATCTCTCCGCAACTACCAATCCTGTAAAAGACCAATCAACAGGATACTTAATTTCTTTCTTGTCATCAGTTGCAATGATGCAATTTCCATTGTTACTTGCGAATATGATATTATTACCACATTTAAGAGATTCTTTTTCTACCCGACAAATTGCTTCCTTCAAATTATATTTAATTTCAAGATTATAAGAATATTCTATATCTTTAATTGTAATATCTATGCCAATCTCAGATGAATGGACGCCGTATTCCTTTAAATCCCATTTTGGAATATCTTCAAACTTGCATACGGAATTAACGGGCGCACCGTTTACCAGAAAGAGTTGCAGTTTGCTTAATATTTCAACTATTGTGCTTTTGCCTGTGCCGTTGAGGCCACACAATATTGTATTTTGTCCGGATGGCTCAAAAACGAAATTTCTGAAATGGCGAAATCTATCAATATATATTTTTTTCAGCATACTGTTTTTCCTGCTTTTGCCTCTAAGGATAGTCTAGCATTAACACCTTCCCTGGCAAACATCAACGGGCGACATCAAGGCTTCCCCCGCCGCATCCGGTTCCTCTGACCCAAGTCCTTTGCTTTTCCCATTCCCAGGCTGTGCCGAGATAGTTTCCAAATCAGAAAATTTTGCTTGCCACCCCATCTCTGCAACGGCTCTTCCGGCATCTCCCGCCACCGCATCAGGGTCGTCCGGACGACGCGGCTCCTCCCGAACGGTTATGGGCTGCCCTGTCACCTTTTTAGCGCACTCAATAACTTCCCGTACCCGAATATAGCCATGTCCAATGCCAAGGTTGAAGGCAGCACTGTTTCCTCCCGCCAGAAGATGCTCCAAGGCTAAAATATGCGCATTCGCCAGATCACAGACATGGATGTAATCCCGGATGCAGGTTCCATCCCTAGTGGCGTAATCTGTGCCGAAAACACGCACGGTTTTTGTCGAATCCTTAGCCACTTGCAGCACTAGGGGGGATCAAATGCGTTTCCGGTTCATGCCACTCGCCGATGCCTGCCTGCAAAGAGGCCCGAGGCCGCTCCGGCAGCGTTGAAATAACGCAGGGAGCAATAGCGCATAGGCCGTAAGCCTCGGCAAAGTCCCGCAACATCCATTCCACAACCAGCTTGGTCCGGCCATAAGGGTTAATGGGGTGTTGCGGATGTTCTTCAAAAAGAGGTAGGGATTCAGGCATTCTGTATGTCGCACAGGTGGAAGAAAAGATAAAAGCTGATACTCCGTGCTTACGGCAAGCGTCCAGCAGGTTTAGCGTGCAAGCCACGTTGTTGCGGTAATATTTTGCGGGGTCGGTGACAGATTCGCCGACATAAGCAAAAGCGGCAAAGTGTATAACCGCGCAAACAGCATTATTGGCAACGACCGCATCAAGGGAGGTACGGTTTTCCAGATCGCCGATAACGTGTCGGCCAAAACGTAGAAATTCCTTGTGTCCGGTGGATAGATTGTCAAAAACCAGAACATCGTAGCCTGCGCTTTCATTGATATGACCAGCCCTGTTTCTTTATACAAGGTAAAAATGGGTCACAACGCTTACAATGAATTGATGGATATGACAAGTCCATATCCGTGCCCCTATCAAGTAAATCATAGTGCACAATTCGCAGTATTCCAAAAAAAACAAACGATCTCGATTAGTTTGGTTTAGGAGCCTAACAGTTTAAAGGTGAGGAAAGGCAAAAATCGAAAAATAAATGTTGTAAACACTTGTATCATTGGGTAATTTGCCGAAGGCGTTTTCCGTTATGAAAAACCCCATAATTTGCTTCGAATCCATAGACAGACAGGATGTGAGTAGATCTTTTGGCATGGAGATTGGATGTGAGGAGAAGAAATATATATGTCGATATATAACATAGTTCAACGTATTTATCACAGAGCAAAAGGCTACCCGGTTATCGGGCCGGTTTGTATGTTTTTTTTCGCGCCGGCTAAGGAGCTACTCAATCGGTTCTCCACCCACCACATTTCCGCCTCTGAACTAGCCGAGCAGGTGGATACCGTAATGCGCACTGTCTGTGCCCTGCAAAAAAGCATCAAAAATGAATTGCTTGCTGGGGAACACAATCTTCGCTCTCTTAGAGCCGATATGCAAGCAGTAGGAGACCGTATAGAATTTGTCAGGATGGAATTGTTTGAATCAATGCAGGTGAATAAACCTGATCTGGCGCTTCAGGATATGCAGCAAAATATCCTCAATCAGGAAAAGTATGATGCATTCTGTAAATCTGGATGCATGCGCATTAACATCGGTTGTGGACATAAGCCATTACCTGATTATTTAAATGTTGATTTACGCAATCTCCCTGGGGTCGATATAGTCGGTCATGCTGCCAAATTACCTTTTGCTCGAGGTAGCCTTGTCGAGATATTCTCAGCTCATTTATTCGAACATTTCACTCTACTGGAATTGGAGAAAAATATTTTGCCCCACTGGCATGACCTGCTTGCCGAGGGTGGTAGAATGAGGGCAGTAGTTCCAGATGCTGAATCCATGATTATGGCATATGTTAATGGCGAAATGTCTTTTGCCGATTTGCGAGAAGTAACTTTTGGAGCCCAGGATTATAATTCTGATTATCATCAGACCATGTTCACTGCAGATTCCTTGCGCCATCTTTTACAACAGGCCGGTTTTAAAAACATTGAGATGATGGTAACAAACAGGCCTAATGGCAAATGCCGTGAGATGGAAGTAGTTGTGGAAAAATGAACATGAAGACCGTTTCAATCATTATTAACACATATAATCGGTGCGAGTGTCTTGAACGCGCTTTGTCATCGCTCAGATATCTGCGCTATCCTCAGTTTGAAGTTGTCTGCGTCAACGGGCCTTCCGAGGACGACACATCCGCCATGCTGGCAGACTGGGCGGGGCGGATCAAGTTGTCTTCATGCGCGGAGACAAATTTATCCGTATCGCGCAATATCGGCATCCGGATGGCTGCGGGCGACATAGTCTGCTTCATGGATGACGATGCCATACCTGAACCCAGTTGGCTGGACAGTCTTGTGGCGGAATATGACAACCCGAAGGTTGCGGCCGTCGGCGGATTTATCCGGGATCACACAGGTGTAAACTGGCAGGCTCGATATGTTTTTTGTGACCGTTTCGGCAGGGCTATTTTTTTTGACAATGTTGACGACATAAAAATCAGGGGCAAAAAACCGGAGGAATATGGTACGGATTACTACGTGGCCCTGACAGGAACCAATTCCAGTTTCAGGCGCGATGTGCTGGTGGAACTTGGTGGCTTTGATGAAACATTCGCATATTTTTTGGATGAGACTGATGTGCTGCTACGTATCGCGGATCGCGGGTATACGATTGTCTGCGTTGGACATGCTGAAGTGCATCACAAATTTGCGCCAAGCCATCTGCGGAATACGGATAGGATACCTAAATCCTTATACTATCCCATCAGGAGCAGAGCGTATTTCGCATGGCGTCACGGATTACCCCGATATGGCCTCGGAGCAACCCTGCATGCACTGAAGATGCAAGTTATGGAATCCACAAGCAGCGTTGCATGGCACGCTGCCCAAAACCATATTGATCAGGAGTTCCGTTCGGTCTTGATGGAAGAAATACGCTGTGGAGAATCTGATGGATTTGAATTGGCTTTTAACGTGGTCGCGCCGTTTACTCGACCCCCGACTTTTTTCGCAAACCCGGAACCGTTCATGCCTTTCGCTTTGTTGCTGCCGATAGAAAAGAGATATAAACTCTGTTTTATCTCCCAGGACTATACGCCTAACCCCAATGGCGGCATCGGTGTGTGGGTATCGGCACTTGCCAGAGGATTGGCTGGATTGGGACATGAAATTTCCGTTGTCACGCGAGCTTCTGAAAAATTTCCCACTGTTGATTATGAAGATGGCGTTTGGGTACACCGCATTGTGCAAAAACATTTTCCGGAACGCCCCTATGCCGTCCCGGAAGACCTGCCACAACTCGTTTATGACTGGGCGGCCAGCGCCCACACTGAGACTTTGCGCATCAAGATGATCCGCGGGCTTGATGTCGTTTCCGCCCCGATCTGGGATGTGGAAGGAATTGTTGCTCACT
>JAISKK010000034.1 GCA_031260965.1 Desulfovibrio sp.
AGCCGTTGACCGTGCCTTTTTTACCCAGATTGAGTAGCGCAAAACTGCCGGAGGTGCCGTTGGCAGCCGCTGTCGGCTGGATGACGGTGCGGTGGGCGAGCACATCGCGTTTGGAAAAGTCGGAGGAATAGCCGCCCTTTAGATTGACGGGCTTGAGCATTTCCAGATAACCCCGGTCGCTGGTCCCCAGATAGTTGCCCTGGGCGATAAGGATGGTAGAGCCTTCCTCGGCCTTGTCAAGAGCCGCCTGCAAATCCTTCCAGGGTTTTTCCTTGCTGCCGTCTGCGCTGCGGATGCTGCCGCCGGTTTCGGCGCTGACGTAATAGGTCTTATCTGCGGCAGCCGCGTTAAAGGCGGTCAGACCAAGAATTGCAAATACTGCGGCGATGATTGTTGATAAATGTTTCATTTTGGTTTTCCTTTTATAATCATGTTGCAAATTGTCGACCTGCGTTGTTACCGGTTTCCGGCTTGCCTACTTTCCTGATCAGTCGTCAGGCGATAGGTTTTTTCAAAGATGTCTGCGGCCACAATTCCATAATTGTCCGAATTATATTGCAACAGCCAGTCACCTGCGTTCCCACGCAATACGCCTCTTTGCTCCGGCAACTCCACCACGAAGGGTTCTTCGATTCGCAGTCCCCAGGCTGAGACGGCGCGTTTGCGGTATTGCCCGTCCTCTCCCGCCTGCGTTCCGCCAGCCGGCGCGTAGGTTTCGTCAAAGAGAATCCGTGCCACCGGCCAGGAACCACCCTCATCCGTCAGCAAGGCGTCGCCTTTTTCGTAATTCACGTCGCCTTCCAGCGTTTTGAGCGTGCCGCCTGATGCGGCGAATTTGACGGGAACGGGGATGTCGTTTTTCAGGACTCGCTGTGCGCCGACTTGCCGCGCGATGTCTTCGCCCGTGTAATCCCGTGCATAAATCCGGGCGAATACGTCCGCCGTGACGATATAGAGGTCGTCAGAGGATCGCGCCACAATCCAGTCACCGGGTTTACCCGAGAAGTAATTTTCGTTGTCCCAGCGCGTGAATACCTTGACCCGTCCGTCGAGACACATGGCCCTGACCGGGTCGGTAGCGAGGCTGAGGCAGGTTTCCGCATAATCGAGCAGAGAGAGGCGCGTGCCGGTATTTTTGTTGAGCACGGTGGGCGCGTACGGGAGATCCGGGACATAAGGCTCTCCGGTCGCCTGGTAGCTATCCATAAATTTGTGCTGCTCTATCGGATAGACTTCGCCCTTTATGCCGATCATTAAAACCGTTTCTTCACTTGCCTGAATGTCCATATCCCCTTCCAGCATACGCAACTGGAGTTCAGTCTTCCCCGAGAACAGTTTGCGGCACGGCACAAAACCCAGGCGTACCGGTAGCTTCCGATATTTTCGCATATCCTCAGGATGCGGTCCGGCAGCCAGAGTTGCGGGCTCGGCGCAGTCGAGTATAGTGCATGAACCCAGGTATTCCCTGAGCCTTTCAGCAAAATGGGCATCCACAGCTTTGTCGCCGAGCTGGTGCACATATTTGCTCCCGGCAATAAAGCCGCCGGCTTTTTCCCGGTGTCCGCCGCCGGATCCAATGCCTTCCGCAAGCCACGCCGCCAGTTCCGAGGCATTTGTCTCTCTGGTGGATGTCCGCACGGAATACTTGATGTCCCCCCTTCCTACAGCGCTTGTTGCATAAGCGATGGCAATATCCACCGTGTCCACCTGCATGGAAAGGTCGCTGATAAAACCCAACAGATTGGGGTCACAGGGCGGTGCGGCTATAATCGCGAAACGGTTAGCAATGTATACCTCGATATCCTTGAGGGAGTTGGAGACAAGGGAAAGGTCCGACATGGAAAGGTTGGACAGTTTCAAGCGTCTTAGAATGCGGCTATCCACCTCAAGTGATTCCCACATGTCACGGTCGAGCGGATGCCTGACCTCGGAAAAACTGTTGGTGTCGGTGAAAAGCCCATAGTGCAGGGCCGTGCCGAGGCGGATGTCAATGGGGAATGCCTCATCAAGCAAAAGATGCCAGACCAGTGTGGAACAACTCCCCAGCCAGGGGCGCAAATCACACAGGGCAGGCAAATCTTTTTCCTGAATATGGTGGTCAATGACGGCAATACGCGGCGCAGCGACGCGCGCAACATTCCCGGCGCCGTGCTGGCAGTCCACCGTTATGAGCAGGCCATCCCATTCTTTAAGATCGGGGGCGTGTTCCACAGGGATGTGTAAAGCCTCGATCATCCCGATCAGATTCGGTTTAGTGATCGGCGGCCCGCTGTAAAAGAACCGGGGTTTTTTGTTTTTGGCCGCAAAGAAAGAGTATAAACCGAAGCCCGAAGCCAGAGCATCGGCATCCGGGATATTATGGCATTGTATCGCAATGTGCTCTTCGGATAAAAGATCGCCCAGTTTCATTGTCGCCCCTTATTTTTGTCGGTACTGTTCCCCATAATAACCTCGCAATTCGGCGGCAAGTCCACTTTAAAACTATGAATCTGATCTTTGCTGAAATTCGCAAAAGTGGCGTCATTCACAGTAAGGCTCTTCAAGCGGCGCAAATATTTGCCAAACTCCAGATCCTTCACCTGTAAGGCGATGCCTTCCAGGGAGAGCACTTCCAGATTCTTCAAGGCCACCAGTGGTTCGATGGCGCTGACCGGATTATTGTCCAGGGTGAGCACCGTCAATTTTTTCAATGTCCGTAACGGGCTAATATCTTTTATTTTATTATCCACCAAACCAAGGGCCGTCAGTTCTGTCAGCCCTTGCAAGGCAGAGATATTGGTAATACGGTTGTTTTCCAAATTAAGTAATATCAGTCTCTTCATATGGCGCAGCGGTGTGATGTCGCTGATGCCTCTACCCGCAAGTTGCAGAGTTCCGGTAATGTCGGCAAGATCTGCCGTGGTGATAGATCCTCGTGTTTTGTTTAACTCCTCCCGCAAGGCTTTTTCCAAATTTGCATCGGCAAAGGTCACAATTTCGGAGACCTGCACCGTTCCCTGGCTCGATGGCGATGGCACATCATGGCGGGTGCAGGTCACGGCCAGGATAGCCGTCAAGGCCACAACCGCAACAAGAACAGATCCGGCAACAGCCTTCCTGTATTTTCCCCATCCGGACGCGCCCTGCGTTGTGCGCCGCTTCGCCTTGCCGGATGCAGTCGGAACCGGAACTCCGTCACGATCTGCTCCCCGTGTTTCTTCCGGGAGCGCATCAAAAAGTCGGGCATAGAATTTTTCCTGGTCATGAAAGCGGTCTTCCAACAGGGATTGAATGTTCCCCAACTGCATTTTCAGACCTATGGGCAATTCCGTGTTCTCTATATGAATGCAGAGCATGGGCTTGCGCTGGTCAATGGCAAAGACAATTTCTTTTTTGACATTGTGCGATTCCACTGCGGCCGGAGAAATGAACACCAGAAATACGTCAGCATTGCTTAGCGCATTGGCAATTTCATCCGACCAGTCCGCGCCTGGGTCAATGCCTTCGTCGTACCAGATACGGAAGCCCGCATTACGCAAGCGGGTAATATGTTCAAAAACAATTTCAGAATTTTTATGCGCGTAGCTGACGAAGATGTAGGGTTCGTCCCCTTTATACGCGTCAAATGGCGCTATCAGGCTTTCTACCATGGCATTTCCTCAAATAATGTAATACTCGCCCATTGGATGAAGCGGTAGGACGGGATCGCGGTATAACCCTTTGTCATCATTTTCCACGCCGTTCAGTTGTCCCCCCGTCCACCAAAGGCGTTTCCGCCTGTTCGTATTTGATTTTGCCGCGCGCGGCGGAGGGAGGCGGAACAAAGCCGGGATCCAGGGTCAGCGCGCCATTTTCGCCATTAAAGCGGGGCGTCCAGCACTTCCGGTCCTTGGCCCCGGTATTGAGGTCGGTCAGGCACAGCGTAAGATTGGGCAAACTATCGGGCACCAGTGTACGTAGCACGAAAGCCTCCCCTTTCTTCATTTTCTGATCATGGAGCAAATTTGCGTCGCGTTCCCCCCGACGCAATTTGAATGTGTCCTCATCCATAAGCACGGAATAAAGCTGCAGCGCGGCGCCATCAACCTGCGACACAATCCAGAAAATCTCGCCGCCCGGATCGGTCATAATATCATAGGTCACCGAGGAAGACGCCTTGACCATGTCATTCAGCGCCTTTTCGTCCTTCATCTGGGCAACTGTGGCAACGGGAGATTGCGCCAGAGCCGTCCCCATGGACATGAAGGACAACACAGCGCAAAGGATCAGAACGCTTATTTTGCTAAAGACATGACGCATGACGCCTCCCGGTTAATTTTTCAACCCTCGTCAATTTGCCCCGTCATTTTCATAGACGCAATCCAGCTTGCCTATGGCCTGCATGAATTCGGAGAGATCGCTCCGATTTGCCAACCTGGCTCGTAGCGCAGGATCGGTTTTCGCCCGGAACGAAGTTATATCTCCCCGCTCCTCTATTGGCGGCGTTAAAGGCGTCAAGATCATCAACCTGCCGCCTGCCGACAGGTATTGCCAGAGTTCGTTGCAATACACAGCATTGCCGTCGCAGGTTTCCAGATGCACGTCCCAGACTCCTCCGCTTGACACCAGGGAAACAGAAACAGAAGGGGCGCCGTCCCCCGAAAAATCGAGAGAAAAGGTGTTTTCAGGCTTTTGTGTCGACGTCCAGGGAGTCGCCCCGGCTTTGTCTGACTGGTAAGCGCCCTTAAAGTAGCCGGTAATGTCAGGGTAATTCGGTTTTGCCTCGATGGGCAACGGGAAAAATCCACCGTCACTGAAAAGATGCTTAGCCGCCAGTGAACCGCCGAACTGCATGCTTCGAATGAGGCCGCCCGTTACCGTGAAGCGGAAGGCGTTAAATTCGCCGCGAAAAATCCACACCCCGTCTTTGCCCGAATAGCCAGGGAAGACCGCCTGCAAGTCCGACGCGCTGCTGCCTATTTTCAGCGGACCAAAGGACATCGCCTTGTCGTACCGGGGGTCTATCGTAACGGCGTGAAGTTGCCCTCCCTGTATGCGCTTGGTCGTGCGCACAAGCATTACAGTCAAATGGCGGTATTTGAGAAAATCAATGACGCTCTTATCGTAGGCTTGCTCGTGTTTCAAAGGTTTGCCCAGCAGCTTGAAACACATGTCCGGATAGTAGCCGTAGTCAATGGTCAGACGGTACTCCAGCCGGTTGACCAGCGGACCGAAAAACTCGGGCGAATAGGCTTCGCGCACGGCAGCGGCAGGGATCCATCCCGAGCCCAACCATGCTGGGCTTTCCGTCCCGGGCGAGGAGCGGATCTCAAGCCAGTCAACGGTCCCTGCCGTCGCTTTGCCGACGACATATACATTGTCCAGATTGCGCACAAAACCAAGATTTTCTTTCGCGCCCGGCTCGCGCGAGACAGCCAATTTTTCTTTATTCTTCACCTGGATCATGCCAACCATGATGTTCAGATTATCGTGACTGTCCGCCCTAACCGGTAGGGAAAACGACAGCGCCATAGCCATAGCCATAGCCAGACAGAACAGCGCGTGAAAAGCGCAGCGGTTTTGAATCATGCCC
This sequence comes from Desulfovibrio sp., assembly GCA_031260965.1. GTDB lineage: Bacteria > Desulfobacterota > Desulfovibrionia > Desulfovibrionales > Desulfovibrionaceae > Frigididesulfovibrio. Next base: position 5,552 of record JAISKK010000034.1, read on the forward strand.
ATATACCTCTCCTTACCAGTAACAAACCTTTAGGGTACTGGAGCTTGCTCCCGCTTTCGGAAAGCGTCGGCAAGCTCCAGTACTCCATATTCCCCACAGGATGAAAAGTTCACAAGTAGCTCGACACCATGTTTCTTAACCTATGGGGTGCTGTACTAGTCATAGCTGGCGTCATGCGAATTGGTGTTTATCTGGTTCCGGGGTTTGCGGACATCGGCATAACTTCCGGGATTATTGGTTACGTACCACAAGCCTTCATACTGTCGCAGCTGGAAAGGACGGGCGCTATCCGCGCCGGAGCTTCTTAAATTGATCTGCGTATAATCCGGATGCGCTGTCTTGCTTTCCAGCATCAGCCGGTAGTTGCCTGGAGACATGGCGTAACTGTTCTCGGGCGAGGTCCCTTCAGCGAAGCTTCTGAAAATGTAATGCATTTGAGGATTGTTCAGGCGGGAAACGAAAGTTGCGTTGGAACTCGTTTTTTCCCATCCCGCGTTCTGGTGCATGCTGTAACGCAGCATTTTGACGGCTTCTGCCCGTCTGGTTGGCTCCAGATAGCAGAAGACGGCGTCGAAATACATCTTTATCGCGCCTTCCGGGCTTGTTCCAAACTGCTGATAACGACTCCTGAATTCCTGGAAATCGCCGGGAAGCCCGTTCGGAAACGCAATGGAAGTATCCGGACGGTCAAAGATCTGCCCGAGAGACGACAAGGAATTTAACACACTCTTGGCACTGGCATTGGCATCGGTTGTCAGGCATCCCGACAGAAACAAAACCAACCCACAGACTGCTGCAAGCAAGCCTGACGTTCTCAAATTTCATCTCCCTATTTACTTAATACGCATTATTCTGCCTTCCGGCTTGACTGAAACCGGCGATTTCTGCTCAAGATAAACACGCACGGCGTCGCTCATCAGACCTTGCGCCTCGCGCCAGTTGAATGGCTTCAACACGGCGAAACCGTCGGTGCCGTTCGACAGAAAATCTATGGTCACGACGCGGTAGTTTTTGGCCTTTGCAACAGCCTTCCATTTGCCGTTCGCATCCCGGACTTCCGCTTTGGTGATGCGCTGACCCTTGGGTCGCCGGTCGTCAAAGGCATAGCGCAATCCGGCCGTCTGCAAAAATCCGCCGCTGCCGTCGCCGTATGCCGACACCCCGTGTTCCAATGCCTGCAAAATAACGGAACCGGGCACATCCGCCGTCACAGGCGTGTTCTGGAACGGAAGAGTTGCCAGAACGTCGCCGGCCGTCACCTTGCCGCCCGGCAGGGAATTCCTCAGTGCTCCGCCATTGAGCAGCGCGACCTGCGTGTTTTTGAAGGGGATGGTGAGCAGCGCGTCCGCGACAATGTTGCCGGTCAAACAATCATTCGCGCGACATTGCAGCACGTCGGGCTTTTCCAGCGGCAGTCCATCCAGTCCGGGCGCGACGATTTCACCTAACTTGCTTACCATCTTTTCGCGCGCGGGAGCGGCGTATTTTTCAATAACCGCAGCCAGTGCGGCGTCCGCCTCCGGCGCTTTCATCTCCGCCAGGGTCTTGTCATCAACGGGGATGGGTTCTCCCGACCAACTGACAGGCACGCCCGCCGCATCAAATACAACGTCAAGTTTCCCCAGATACCTTCCGGCGGAACCGGCGCTGACAACCAGCACGGGTTTGCCTTCGGGCGACTTTTCCACCGTGGGATACTTGCCTTCCGCGCGGGGGATGCTGTTGGACAACAGACTGTGACTGTGTCCGCCTACAAAAATATCAACCCCTGCCACAGTTCGCGCCAATTTCTTATCGTCTTCAAAACCGTCATGGGTCAGCGCGATAATAATATCCACGCCTTGCGCCGTCAGTTCCGTCACCGCTTTCTTCAGGGCAGCGGCTTCATCGGAAAACTTGGCGCCCTCGCTGTTGGAGGTCACCAGTGGCGTCTCGGCTGTCACGAGGCCCACGATGCCGACTTTGCGGCCTTTGATTTCCGTGACCAGCCAGGGGAGTATGCGTTCCGCCCCCTTCAGCCCTTTATCGAAAGAGAGGTTGGCTGCCACGACCGGCGTCTTGATGGAATTCGCATAGCACAGGAAGGTAACGACGCCGTCATCGAACTCGTGATTGCCGGGAGCGATGGCTTGATAGCCAATTCTGTCAATAATTTCCGTTATCGGAGCTGCTTTATGCAGCGTCCAGAACAGCGTGCCCTGAAATTCGTCGCCCCCGTCCAGAAGAATCGCGTCCGGTTTCTGCGCCCTGACGGCCCGCACCGCGCGTTGCAAACGCACACTGCCGCCCGATCCGCCTTCGCAGACAGGCGCGTAGCAAATACGGTTTTCAGAGGTAAAGCCGCCATAACTGGAATGCACATCATTGGTGTGCAGCACCGTCAGCGCATAGTCTTTTTGTGGCCCGGATGTGCGCGGTACCGCGCAGCCGGTGAGAACCACCGCCATTGCCAGCAGGACAAGGGCGCGAAAATATGTCGTTGTATACAGCGTTTTTTTCATACGCTCTGCGTCTCCTGCTCAGCCTTCATCTTCAAGTTAACATTTCAGTTGCCTCGCGGGCGGCAAATTCCACCCGCGAGTTCGTGTTATGTCCATTCCTGAAACCGTTACTTTCAATGCGGGATGTTATTTATTACTGCACTTGGCGCCTACACCGCCCAGCGTCTTGGCATGCTTTTCGGCATCCGTACGAAACTTGAATGATTTAATAAGAACGGCGCTTTTGTCAGCCTGGTTCATTTGCTTCGCAGTGCGTTGATCAACTGTAATCTTTCCAGCGCGGCAAAATACGTTATATTCATCCGCCAAGGCCACAGAAGAAATGGAACACAATGCAAAAGCAATAAAAGCAATAAGCATTTTTTTCAGTGATGTAATTCTCATAGGAAACTCCTTTGTTCATTCATTGCTTGCCCGGTTACTGGATGACTTTTACGCTTTCGGGGAATCCGGCGAGTTGTTCCGGCGTAAAGGCGTCTTTTGTAACGTTGACTCTTTTGAGTTTGGGGAGTTTTTTCAAGGGATCCAGGCTTTTTAGATCCGTGCAATTGCGCAGGTCGATCTTTTCCAGGGCTGCGGCCCCGGCCACGCCATCCAGATTGCCGACCTTACTGCGGGACAGATCCAGTTCGGTAAGCAGGGTGAGTTTTGCAAGAGAAGGCAGTAAGACCGGCTCGCCGCTCTTGACGTTAACATTGGTTATTTTGAGCAGCTTAAGGTTGCTCAGACCGGCCAAAGCGTTGAAATTTGTCAGATCGTTCAATTCCCCAGTCAGTTCGAGTTTTTTCAGGCTGGTCATGCCGGCCAGAAACCCCAAATCGCCTACCGGCTTTCTCATATTCCAAATCTTAAGTTCTTCTATGGCACTCTTCGAAAGCGGGCTGTAATCCGTTATGTATTCGGCAAAAAGTTGCAGTTTTTTCAATTTGGGGAGCTTGGCAATCCAGGAGATATCATCCAATTTCGTCAGTCCTCCTTGGAGATCCTCAACCTGCGTCAGCGTTCCCAGAGTGCTGTAATTAGCGTCTTTAGTCGCATAATAGTTGACTTTTTTCAGGCTCGGGCAGCCAGCCAGAGGAGAAAAATCTTTCAGTGTGGCGCCGTACAGATCCAGGTCATCCAGTTTCGCCAGTTGGGTCAATGGGGTGAGATCGGGAAGGACAGCGCCGTTAAAATCGATTTTGGTGAGATTGGGCAAAGCGGCGGCAAGTGGGGCAAGGTCGGTCGGCGCAACGCGCTTGAGGGCAATTTGCTTCATTGACGGCAGCGAGGGCAGCCCTTCAAGAGAAATCGGGTTCTTCCCTCCACTGAGGGTTATGTACGTCAGCTCGCCCATCTTCGCCATCCATTTGAGATCATTAAAGCGAATATCAATAACAAGTCTGGTGAGTTCTGTCAGGCCGGCCAGAGGGGTCGCATCGGTAGCCGCGATGTCCGCAATTTCCAGATCTGTGATTTTCGTGGCTTTGGCCAGGCCAGCCAGGCTGGCGATACTCTTGCAGTTTTTTATTTTTACCTTAAGGAGATCCGTAAGATTGGCCAGCGGCGCCAGATCGGCGGCGTTAATTTTCTCCAGTTGCAGCGTCTGGAGTTTCTTTATTTTGGCCAGAGGATCCAATTTGGTGACAGCAGGACTACTTTCTATCCCCAGCCCCACCAGGTCAGGATAAGCGGCGACGATTTTTTCCAGATCCGCATCCGTAACTTTTTGTAACCGAAAGGTCAGTTGTCCAGGTTTAACCTGACCCAGGCCTTCCTTGATTTGCTTCAGGACTGCATCATCGACGCCTTCCTTGATGGTAAAACCATTGCTGCCGCCTGTGACGGAAGGCGCGGCCAGCGCCAGACCCGGCGCAAGCAGAGCTACCAGGGTTGCCGTGAAAAGAATTCTTTTCAACATCGTGTGAACTCCTTAATCATTGTTTTTGTTTAACCGTGTGCACTTTTGCACTTTCCGCCATCAATTCCTACTTGTGAAATTCCGAAAATCTTTTTACCAGCCGCCGCCGCCACCACCGCCGCTGCCGCCGCCGGAAGAACCGCTGTCGGAAAAACCGCTGTCGCTGCTGTCAAATGAGGAGGAACCGCTGCTCGCCGCCGCCACGGCGGACGCCGCTCCCATTGCGACTGCGGCGGAAACAATAGTCGCCGTGCTGATGTAGTCCCAGGCGTTCAGAGTGGAATCGCCTCCGTCCTCACGAAAACTCGGGGTGTAGTCCACTCCCTCCAGAAGCGCTGCAAAGCGCTGCCGCCAGGCCTCCGCCATGTCCAGGGCGAGCGCGTAGGGGAGCAGCTCTTCAAATTTTTGCGGGTTGTCTTCGGGCGCATTGAGCACCGCCAGCCTGTCTTTTTCCGCCGTGCCGATATACAGGGCCAGACCATTGATCAGGTCCAGGCGGCGCGCGCCTTCCGCAGAGCGGCGAGGCATCAGGACAATAGAAAACCAGGCGGCGACGCCGTAAGCCGTAAGGACGGCGGCGGCCAGAGCGTAAGCGTTCGTCGCTGTCACCCAATCGTCGTCCGAGATTGCCATCCATATGCACAGCAACCCGAATGTCAGCAAGGCAAGGCAAAATACCATAGACAAAATACGCCCGGTCAAAGTGAGCTTCATGGCCTGTGTTCCCCGGAAGCAGACCCAAAAGCCCGCCGCTCCCAGCAGAACCATAAATTCCGAGAAAAGCATCAAGAAAACATAGTCCAGCACATCCTCCAAGGAGCTGAGCGCGTCTGATAGAGGAACAAAAGTCAGAAGCAGCGCTATCACCAGGGTGACAATGACGAAGCCCAGAAAGCTCGCCAGATAATTATGCGTCCAGAATCCTTTCAACCGCTTTTTATACTGCTCCTCCAGCCAGGTGTAAGCCTCCTGAAGCCTGTCGGATTCGCCGTCCAGATCCGTTGTTTGGCTGCCCGAAGGAAATATTTCATCAAGCAGCCCGCCTTGCAATGTTTCTCCAGTCTCGCGGGAAGGCGCCTCTTTGTTCTTGCGCTGCATCTTGCGGGAAGGCGCGTCTTTGTTCGTGCGCTGCAGGACGCCTGTTTTATCGCCGTCAAAGCTCATCTGCAGAAAACCGTCGGTGGCCAACCAGAGCAGATCCACCTGAAAAACCTTGGGGGAGAACTTTAACTCGCGCAGGGAGCACACCTCGCCGGGAGACATGCCTTCCGGCGCGGAAAAGAGCGGAATCACCGTACCGGGTTTGGGATCGCGCCCCCAGATAAACCAGGCCGCCAGGTAGTAGGCCAGCGAAATGAGGATCAGCAGCGCATAAACTATCCAGGCATGGGCCGCGAGAGAGTCGGCCAACGTCGGCGGGGGCTGCTCAACAAGAGCTTTCTTCCAGCCGAAGACCACGGTCAGCCCTTCGTGCACAGCCAAAGGACGGGTCGTGCGAAAGATGTTTTTCCCCTCAAGCCGCGCATCGCTGGCGCGAGCGCCACGACTGCCGGTGTAGGCCTTGGCGCCTGTGAGATCATCCAGTCCGCCTTCCGGCAGCGCCAGCTCAAAGGAAGCGCTGTCGATGGGGAAAACCCAGTCGTGTCCGGTCACGTTCCAGTACAGTTCGTCGTGGTCGTCAAAAAAACGCAGGCCGCCGGTAATGCGGTAAGTCAATTCATAGGTGTGCTTGCCCGGCGGGAGCATTATGTCGGCGGCACCGAGACGGATTTTGACATTGTTGCCCTCGTCCGACACGTCATAGGGTTCGTCCACGCCATCCCGTGTGGCGGAGAGAAATTCAAAGCCCAGCACGCGCCTCGCGCCGGAATCCGTCTTTTCCCGCACCTGGAAATCCCGGTAGATGCCCCGCTTGATTTTGTCGCCTTCCGCCGTGACGGTAATGCGTTCGCGCACGGTGAGCGCGCCGTCTTTCTCCACCTTGGCGATCACGATGTAATTGGTGATGCGCTCATCGGCCTGGGCGACCGACGCAGGGAAAAACACGGCCCACGCCAGAGCAAACAAACAAACAGCTAAAAAAGCGCAACGCCGTATGGCGGACTTTCTATCGCAAAGAGCAGATAAGCGTTTAGAGGTTGACAACAGGGGCCTCACGGTCGGCGACATTCTCCAGTTCAAAAAATTCAGCAACTACAAACTTGTACCAGCCCGCAATGATGTTGGATGGGAAAGAGCGGATCAGGATGTTCAGGTCGCGTACCGCGCCGTTGTAATACCGACGCGCCTTTTGAATTTCGTCTTCCAGAAGGGACAGGTCATTCTGCAACTGCAACACATTGGTATTGGCCTTGAGGTCGGGATAATTCTCCATCACCGCGAAAAGGCGACCCAGCGACTGGGAGAGCAGACCTTCGGCCGCAGCCACACCGGCCACAGCAGGCGCGGCGCCCACTCCTGTTGCGCTCTGCGATATGGAGCGGTATTTGACCACTTCTTCCAGCACGCCTCGCTCATGGGTCATATATCCCTTGACCGCATTCACCAGATTGCCCACGAGGTCACGGCGGCGCTTGAGCTGCACGTCGACGCCGCTCCAGCCTTCTTCCTTCATGGTCTTAAGGCGCACCAGCTTGTTGTAGATGGCAATGGCCCACCCCACCAGAATGACCGCCAGGACTGCTACCACAATCAGGAAAATCAACGAGTCAGACATCACTTTCTCCTTATTTCGTCGGCACCTGGCGCGCCGAAACCCAGTAGGTTGTATCGTTGAGCAAGTCCCAGAAACGTTTCTCATCCACTTCCGTCACGATGCGTGCCTTCTGCGCGCCCTTTGGGGCAAGTTTGGGATAGGCCAGGGATTGACCGTAGGAAATGCCGAAGTCGGTATTTACATCGATGTAGTTCGTCACTTCCTTGGTAATCAGCGTGGGGTCGATGATGACTGCCGAGACAAGCACATCCCAGACAAAAAAGGTGAAGGTGGCGTCTTTTTCAAACATCCCGCCCGCAAAGCTGGAGCGCAAGAGCTTGGCTTGTTCGCTATTGCCGAGCGTCTTGACCAAGCGGTCATAGTGTTCCTTGCGGAAAACCACCTTTTCGCACACATCCAGACCGATCATGATTTGCTCTTTGAACGGGGAGCGCACAGCGATTTGCGCGGCCTCGGGGTCGAACCACCAGTTGAATTCCGCAGCGGGCGTGACGTTGCCC
>JAISKK010000104.1 GCA_031260965.1 Desulfovibrio sp.
TACTTGCCTTGCCGGACGACATTAAAGAAAAAATGATCAGAATGCTGCCTGAGGCGTAAAAAATTGCAACCGTTGCCGCCACAGGTAAAACTGCGGACGAAGACAGAAAAGGAAGTAGGGTAGTACCCTGATTAATTAACAGGCTTTCCAAACAGAGCCAAATATTTCTTGCTTTTTTCAGACATTGCGTATTAAAGATAATATAAACTAACGTTGATTAGTCTTTATTAAGCGACAGACATTTTATTTTTGTCTTACACCTTAAGGAGGGGGATGATGACTACAAAACATAAAATAATCGTTGGCTTTGGACTCATGATCATACTTGTATGCGGGCTTTCCGCCTTCGGCTACGTTGGTCTGCAGGGCGCATCCGATGGTATGTCGAACTATCGCCGCCAGGCCAGGATAAACACAAGCTCAAGCGACATAAATACCGCCCTGTCGGACATACTGGTGTATGTTTTGCGTTTCCTCAATGACGGAAATGCAAAAAGCGTTGACGATGCGGTCAGCATGGTCAATAAGGCGCAAAAACTCGCCGGTGATGCCATGCAACTGACGCATCTGGAAGACAGACGGCAAATCCTGCAAAAAACGATCAGCGACCTGGAGCCTGTCAAGAAGCTGCTGACAGGTATGCGCGACGACGTGGTCGACCTGCAAAAAACCTATTCCACGGACATTGGCCCGGTCTATTACAAGCTGTGCGACGCGCTGACCTACGGATTGAAAATAGCCAATGAGGCCGGCAACGCTGAGGCTGTCTCCGCCGTTAACAACATCTGGAAGCCTTTGGCTTCTTTTGGCCCCTCCATCGCGCGTTTCGGCAAATCACTTGAGGTAAAGGAAGCGGAAGCCGCCAAAAAACAGCTTGTGGCCGTGGCGCCCCTGCTTGATGCCTGGAAAGCGACCTTGAAGACAACGGGCGGCCTGCGCTCCCAGGCCGACTTTATGGCGCTTTACGATACCACCAACAAGGCTTTTGACAGCCTGCTGAAATCCGCCAACGAGGCAAACGAGGGTGTCGCGAGCACACGTAAAATCATTAACGAGATAAACGACACCGTGGGCAAGTTCAGTGACCACGTGGCCAAGGAAGCCACCGAGGAGGCCGAGCGTGTTCTGGCGACAAACGATGACATTCAGCGCTCCATGCTGGTCACCAGCGGTCTGGGCGCGGCTTTCGGCATTGTCGTCGCCATCTTCATCATCCTGGGGATTGTGCGTGTGCTGACAGCCCTGGCAAACTACGCGGGCGCTGTAGCGCAGGGCAAATTTGACTATCAGATCAAATCGCGTGAAAAGGGCGAAATCGGGACCATGGTGACAGCCATGAAGAGTATCCCCGAAATACTGCAAAAAATTATAAACTCCGCTGATGAACTCGCGCAAAAAGTCGGCGGCGGCTATATGCGCGAACGTCTGCCCGTGGAAAATTTCGCCGGTTCCTTTGGCGCTCTGGCTGAATCAGTTAACACGGTAAGCGAGGCTTACACCGTCATCATTGACGATGTGCCGCTGCCGATTATGGCCAGCAGAAAAGACCTCACCATAGCTTTCTGCAACCGGGCAGGGCAAAAAATGGTGGGCTGCAACCCCAAGGGCGAGCCCTGCAGCAAACACTTCTGCGTGGATGTCTGCGGCACGGACAACTGCTTCGGCAAACGCTGCGTAGCAGCCAAAGCCAATGTAACGAGCGAGAGCGTCATGTCCCCGGCCGGACAGAAACTGGACACTTCCATCACGGCCATCCCGCTGACAGACCAGAACGGCGAGGTCACGGGCTATATAGAAGTTGTCACCGACCTCACCAGCATCAAAACCCAGCAGCGCACCATGCGGGCAGTGGCGAATCAGGCGACGGAGCTTTCCAACCGCATAGCGGCTGCCTCGGAGCAGCTTTCCGCCCAGGTTGAGCAGGTTTCACGCGGGGCGGAACAGCAGCGCGCGCGCGTGGAATCAACCGCCACCGCCATGAACGAGATGAATTCCACCGTCCTGGAAGTAGCCAGGAACGCAGGTCAAGCTTCGGAACAAAGTGAAAATACCAAGGTAAAGGCTACGGAGGGCGCCGGCCTGGTCAATCAGGTGGTAAAATCCATCAACACCATTAACAACGTGGCCATCAGCCTGCAGAACAATATGCAGGAGCTTGGCAAACAGACCGAAAGCATAGGCAATGTCATGAATGTTATTTCCGACATTGCCGACCAGACCAACCTGCTGGCCCTGAACGCGGCCATTGAAGCGGCCAGAGCCGGCGAAGCCGGGCGCGGCTTTGCCGTTGTTGCCGACGAGGTGCGCAAGCTGGCGGAAAAAACCATGACCGCGACAAAGGAAGTAGGTTCGTCCATCTCCGCGGTGCAGTCCTCCGCCCATACCAATATCAGCGAAGTGGGCAACGCGGTGCAGAGTATTTCGGAAGCCACGGGGCTTGCCAATTCTTCGGGTGAAGCCTTGAACGGCATTGTGGAGCTGGCCGCGGCAAACTCAGCCATCGTGAGTTCAATTGCCACGGCGGCAGAAGAACAGAGCGCGACTTCCGAAGAAATCAACCACGCCATCAGCGAAATCAACACCATAGTTGGTGAAACCAGCGAAGGCATGGTGCAGTCTTCCTCTGCCGTGCAGGAACTCTCCAGAGTCGCTCAGGAACTGCGGGCTGTGATGGACGGGCTTAAGTAGGTTTGCCGTAACAAAAAAGCAGACCGGAACCCATGTATGTTGCTTTAATGAAACCCACAAGGAGATAGAGTATGCAAAGAAAATTCATTCTTATCGTCGTTGCCTTATTGTTTTTGCTTCCAGCGCACAGTTTCGCGCATAATCCGGGGGACGCTGAGCATCAGCTGTATTCCCTGGGAGATTTCAAGCTTGTCAATGGCGAGGTCATCAAAGATTTTTCAATTTCTTATGTAACGCATGGAACTCTGAATCAAAACAAGGACAATGTGATACTGATGGCTTCCTCTTTGGCTGGAAATCATCACAGGATCGACTACCTCATAGGCAAAGGCAAGGCGTATGATCCGGACAAGTACTTTATTATCTGCACGGACGCCATTGGTAATGGATTGACCACATCGCCGAGTAACAGCAAAAGTCAGCCGGGAATGACCTTCCCAAGCTATTCGATTCAGGACATGGTAAACTCCCAGCACCGGCTTGTTACGGAAAAATTCGGCATCACCAAATTGCTGGTCGTAACCGGCGCTTCCATGGGAGGCATGCAGAGTCTTCAGTGGGGGGCGAGCTATCCGGATATGGTACGGAATATCGTCGCCATTATTCCACTGGGCAAGGGCGGACCCTGGATGAAATTCCAGTGTGAGGCCATGCGACGGGCCATCATGCTTGATCCCGCCTGGAACAATGGCAATTACACGTCTCAGCCTGAAAAAGGGATGAAATTATGGGCAACGCTGCTTTTCGGCCTTTCCGTCAACACGCCGCAGGCCATCAACGAAAACTTCAACGGCGACACGCAGAAGGCCCTGGAATGGCTGGCGCAAAACGACGAACGGCTTTGGAAAGCCATTGATGCCAACGATTTCATCACCCAGAGCAAGGCCTGTGATTCCTTTGACCTTGGTCAAACACCCGGATTTGACGGAGACTACCTGAAAGTATTGGCGTCCATTAAGGCTCGGACTCTCATATTAAGTGGGTCGGGAGATCTGCTCTGTCCGGAGGATGAGGCGAAGTTTGTCGCGTATCATATGCCCAACGCCACGTTTAAGCTCATTGCGCCGCCGCGCCAACGCGGCCATCTGTCAGGTGCCGGGGCTACCGTGCCTGAAGTAAACTCCCAGAATGAAGAAACCGCGAAGTTTCTTGAAAAGGCGCAATAGAGCCGCAAGGACTCAAAACCTTCCGCCAAAACACCAGCTCACAAAGTCCCGTAAAGCCCCAAAAACCTTACGGGGCTTTGCTTTTGCGGGGTTTGACAGTTCCGTGTTGTGCCATAAAGTCCGTACCCTGCGGTTTCTTTCAGATTTTCACCGCGACAGCTTTACCCTTGCGCCAAAACACAACTATAAAAACGCCTTGCCAGGCACGTCAAAAAGTTCGCTCAAGCGCTCGGCCATGCGTTTGGATATAGGACGCTTGCCGGTTTCCATATCCGATACGCGGTTTTGGCTTATCCCGAGTTTTTCAGCCAATTCATTCTGCGTCATTTCCATTTTTAAACGAAAACCGTTCAGCGCCATACCGGGATGCGCTTCGGGGAAAACTTCCTCAACAGTATATAATTCCTCACCTTCGTCATTGACTTGGCGAACCTTATGCCCAGCCAGTTCAAGCATACACAGGATGGCGTTGCTTACTCTTTCGCCGTCCACGGACGGAACAGTCAGCACGATTTCCGCATCCTGCTCAGTATGGCGCGTTTTCATGTGTGCCAACATATTGCACCTCCATCAAGCTGATGTCAGAAGGAATTTTTCCTTTTTGCTTTCTCGCTTTGCTCGACAGGCCGACAGACCATTCAATGGGATTTTGCTCACTCACGCCCTGATTATACCTAAAAAAGTTATATGGTCAAGTTATATTCCTTTTCTGGTTTCACAATTTGGGCATTACGGGTTTTTATGTTTAATATTATTTTTTAATAAATTTTATTA
>JAISKK010000131.1 GCA_031260965.1 Desulfovibrio sp.
ATGATTTTACCTCCGAAAGGTAAATTTTGGGGGCATAATTTTGTAAATTTCCAAAATCTTCTATTATGCCCCACTAAATGCCCCCAACATGATCGCGCTGTCAAGGTTTTTAGTTGATGATATGAGATAAAAAAAGAGGCTAAAAATGAAGTCTCCCTATGCTTTTAAGACATAGGGAGACTTTGTGGGAAAATCATCTGGCGGAGAGGCAGGGATTTGAACCCTGGATGCAGGTTGTCCCCGCATACTCGCTTAGCAGGCGAGCTCCTTCAGCCAACTCGGACACCTCTCCGCTCATTCCCTGTCAAAACGACAGGTCCAGAAATAAAAATTTAACCAAAAGATCGCCGGCTTGTCAATACCAGTCCAAAACAATGCAAAACAATGCCGGAAAACGCCCGAAATACCGGGCTGGAGTTTTGTCGCGAAGTGTGCCATAACTGCCGCATCCCATATCCCCTTGAAGAAAAATCATGCTTAAAGCCATAGCCAGATACGCCCTGCCCCTGCTCCTTCTTATGCTTAACGCCTGCACCTTTATGCAGGACACAGCGCCCCCGGACCTCACGCCGCCCGCAGGCTCGGAAGCGGACAGGGCCGCGCAGGCCTGGGAAAAGTTCGCCGCTCGCGTGACCAAAGCCGTCGCCTTGAGCGGACCTTTCCGTATAGCGGGTAATATGCGCTACAAGGGAGAGGACGGCAAAAACAACCGCGTCTCCATCTTACTCTGGGGCAACGGCAAGGCTAACTCTCCCCGACCTCTGCGCCTGGATCTGCTGGCCGGGATCGGTATAATCGCCGCGCAAATCCGGGAAGACAGCCAAAACCTCGTCGCTTTTATTCCGGAAGAAAAAACCGCCTATACCCACAGTGGAGAAAACCGCGCCGCATCCTCGTTCGGTGTGCCCCTGCCTCTGTCCATAGGAGATCTGGCCCTTTTGCTGACCGGCTGTCAGGGCGAGCTTTTTCTTGGCAAAACAGGCAAAATGCCGCGCGACTATGTCGCCACCGGCCAAGGCTTTTTGTTCACCCTGGAAAAATCCGGGCTCGAAGGCCGGCTTGAACTGTCCGAATCCGGTCTGCCCCTGCTCTGGAAAGAAGAGGGTCCGGGCTGGAGCCTGGACATTGAATACGAGAATGACAAGCCCGCACGTCTGCGCGTTGCCCATCCACGCGGCTATTCCGCCCTCGTTGTTGTAAAGGAAATGGAAAGAGTCTCCCCGCCTTATTCGCCGGAGCAACTGGCTCTCATACTCCCGGAAGGCACAGCAACAAAAACTCTGCGCTTGCACTGAAAGGAAAAACAAATGCAAAAAGAGACCATATTCATAGCCTCCGATCACGCCGGTTATGCGCTCAAACAGTGTATTTGCGACCATCTCAGCACGCAGGGCCGGAAAGTTGAAGACCTGGGGACCCATTCGGAAGAAAGCTGCGACTACCCGGTATTCGCGCACAAGCTCTGCGCTAAGGTGCTGGAAAACGACCGTCAAGGCATCCTGATTTGTGGAACCGGAACCGGAATGAGCATGGCCGCGAACCGCCACCCCGGTATAAGGGCCGCTCTCTGCACTCACGAATTCCAGGCCAAGTTCGCCCGCGCCCACAATAACGCCAATGTGCTTTGTCTGGCGGGACGCATCAGCTCTCCCACCTTGGCCTGCGCCATCAGCGACTTGTTCCTCGAACAGGAATTCGAGGACGGCAGACACAGCCGCCGCGTTGAACTCATTGAAATTCAAAAAGTTGATTGATTGGTACCGCTGTATTGGAGTTTTACATGCATCTTTATAATTCAATGTCCCGGCGCAAAGAACTCTTTACCCCGGTCACAGAAGGCAAAGCCGGGATCTACGCCTGCGGAATCACCGCCTATGACTACTGCCACATAGGTCATGCCCGCTCTGCCGTGGTCTTTGATGTGCTTGCCCGTTACCTGGAACATCTCGGCCTTGAGGTCGTTTTCGTACGCAATTTTACTGATGTTGACGATAAAATCATCGCCCGGGCCAACCGCGAAGGTCAGAGCTGCGAAGCGGTTGCCGAGCGTTTTATCCAGGCGTTTCATGAGGATATGGATCGGCTGAATGTCCGCCGGGCAACTGTGGAACCCAGGGCCACCGCATACATTGAGGATATGATCTCCATCTGCCAGACCCTTGTTCAAAAAAGCCACGCCTACCCTACCCCATCCGGGGACCTCTATTTTCGCGTACGCTCTTTCGCGGCCTACGGTCGTCTCTCCGGGCGCAGTCTTGATGAATTATACGCCGGAGCGCGGGTCGTGCCGGAGGAAGAAAAGGAAGACCCCCTGGATTTCGCCCTCTGGAAGGCCTCAAAACCCGGGGAACCTTCCTGGCCAAGCCCCTGGGGCATGGGCCGGCCCGGCTGGCACATTGAATGCTCGGCCATGAGCGGCAGACACCTCTCTTTGCCCCTGGATATCCACGGCGGCGGACAGGACCTCATTTTTCCCCACCATGAAAACGAGATCGCCCAGACCAAAGCGGCCACAGGCAAAGAACTGGCCAGATACTGGGCTCATAACGGCTTCGTGCAGATCGATTCCGAGAAAATGTCCAAGTCGCTGAACAATTTCAAAACTATCCGCGACATTTTGCAGAACTGTCTGCCCGAGGTGCTGCGTTTCTTTCTTCTGGCCCGCCATTACCGCAGTCCTGTCGATTTCACTTCCGAGGCATTGGAAGAAGCAGAAAAAAACGTAAAACGCATTTACGAAACATTGGCCTTGCTGCATAAAGAACTCTCCGCTCCGGCCCCCAAGGCAGGAAAAACGCCGGAAGACATAAACGCCGCCTTTGCCACCTGCGTTCAGAGTTTTGAGGCCGCCATGGACGACGATATGAATACAGCCGCCGCTCTTGGACAGGTCAACAACCTCATGCATTTGATCAACCGCATCCTGGATGACAAAACCCTGCGTAAAAACGCGGGCGTCCGGGTTTTACTGGAACAGGCCGAGGTGTTACGCGGTACATGGGGAAAAATTACCGGATTGCTGCTTATGTCGCCGGAAGTTTTTCTGACCCAACTCAAGGACTGCCGGGCCAAACGCCTGGGCATCGACATAGACGAGGTAAAAAAGCTGATGGTTCAGCGTGATGCGGCGCGTAGAAACAAGGACTTCGTTGCCTCGGACGATCTGCGCAACCGGCTTGCCTCTCTGGGAGTTGAGGTACGCGATGCGGCTCAGGGGTCAACATGGGATATTTAACAAGGTCAAAGCGACGGATATGAGCCGGTTAGCGCGAGACTGCCTCTGTCTGCTTTTGAGCCTGAGCCTCGCCTTATCCGCCGCCCTTTATCCCAGCCCCGCCCTGGCTTGGGGCGAGTTTACTCTGAAAGACGAAAAAGAGCTGGGAGAAAAATTCAATGTGCTGATCCGCTCACGCATGCCTCTGGTGCAGGACGCCGAGATAGTAAGTTATGTCCAGGATATAGTGGATCGCCTCTCCAAAAGCATGCCCCGGCAACCCTTCCCCTTTACCGTAAGCGTGATCCGGCACAACGCTGTCAACGCCTTCGCCTGTCCGGGCGGTTATATTTTCGTCCACACCGGCCTCATTCTGTCCATGGACCACGAAGCGGAGGTCGCCGGGGTCATCGCTCATGAAATGGCCCATGTCACCCAACGCCATCTGGCCTCGCGCATTGAAAACAGCCAGTATATATCCATACTATCCGTTCTGGGCGTATTGGCTGGAGCCCTGATGGGCGGATCAGCCCAAGCGGCGACCATGGCCGGGTCCATGGCGGCCGGACAGGCAGCCATGCTCAATTACAGCCGGGCCGACGAGCGGGAAGCGGATCAGGTCGGCATGAATTATCTGAGCAAATCCGGCTATTCGCCCAAAGGTATGGTCGGCGCTTTTCAAATCTTGAGCCGCAGGCAATGGCTTCTGGGCGGCAACCTGCCCTCTTACCTCTCCACACACCCAGCTCTGGCTGAGCGGGTCAGAG
Organism: Desulfovibrio sp.; assembly: GCA_031260965.1. Taxonomy (GTDB): domain Bacteria; phylum Desulfobacterota; class Desulfovibrionia; order Desulfovibrionales; family Desulfovibrionaceae; genus Frigididesulfovibrio. The sequence continues at coordinate 3,982 of JAISKK010000131.1, forward strand.
ACATGGAAGTACGGGTATCGCGCTTGTCGGAACGTGACAGGGACAGAAAAGGCGATGACACCCGTTTTTTACGCGTACAGGCTCTGGTCCGGGCCAGATATGCGGATGTGGAGCCTGCCCTGCAGGCCTTTGCCAAACAGATGCAGGGACAATACCGCTGCATGGCTCTGATGGGGATGGGCATTCTCTGCTCCCGCCAGAACCGGGTAAAAGATGCCTCCACCTACTTTGAATCCGCCCTCTCCTGCAATCCGAACGATGAACTGATCGTGCGCGAAGCGGGGAGCTTTCATTATCTCAAGGGCAATAAAAGCCTGGGCGGCGATTTGCTGCGTAAGGCTGTCAGTATGAATTCCAACGACACCTATGCCCTATATTATCACGCCCGCAATTTGAGCGAGACGGGGCAGACGGACCAGGCCGTGGACTATGCCCAGCGTGTTCTGCGTAAGGAACCGGAAGACCCGGAACTGCATGAACTCCTGGCCCGTCTTTACAGCGACAAGAGAAAAATGTTCGAGGCCAATCTCCACATGGCTTACAGCGCGCTCTATTCCAATGACAAAAACCGCGTCAAAATGTTCCACGACAAAGCCAAAGGCTTTGCCGTAAGCGTCCAGGAGAAACAGACTCTGGAGCGCTTCGAACAACGCTATAAAGAACGCAAGGAATTTTGGTAGACTTGCAGTGGACCGGCTCTATTTTATGATCCGGAAATAGTCTGCCTTACGGGCGGCCGGGGCTTTCATTTCGCCTGCGGCATAGCCCAGACTGCACGCGGCGACGCCCATATACTCTCCCTTCACTCCCCATTTTTTGAGCAGAGCCTTGCCTTCCTCGCTGTCAAACATCTGGCGTTCGCGGTTGATCCAGCAGGCGCCGAGTCCAAGGGCTTCGGCGGCCAGAAGCAGATAGGTGGTCACGGCGCTGCCGTCTTCCACAGGAGTAGCCGCGGAGCGGTCTGCCAGTATAAGCAGGATAGTTGGAGCTCCGTAATAGGGGTCGTTGCTCGTACCCATGACGGCGGCGTTCATACGCGTCAAGGCGGCAATATCCTCTTTGTTCTGCACGGCGATAATAATGCAGGACTGCGCGCCTTTCCCGCTGGGCGCGTAGGTCCCGGCCTCCAGCACGGCCCGCAGGTCAGTATCACTTACCTGTTTGTCCTGAAAACTGCGTATACTCCTGCGGCTTTTAAGAACCTTGACGGTTTCACTCATGGCTTTCTCCATATAAATTTCAGGTGCTGTATCTGTAATAACTATAGCCCTTCCCGGCCGCGCCCACAAGGTTTTTCCCGGCGCGGAAGAATCAGGATAAAGTAAAAGCGCCGAGGACGGCTCGCCTTGACGGAGTCAGGCGGGCAGGTTAAAGTATATACAGTGTGGGTCTTTGCCCGACTGCGGAGTCCCGCGCGAGCGGCGATGCCGGTTTAATCCACAACCCCGGAAAGGAGAACAATCCATATGATGACCGCCAACGAATACATCCAGTCCCTGAGGGCATTGGGCTCCCGCCGCGTTTACGCCTTCGGAAAAAAAGTGGACAATATTGTGGATCATCCCCTGATTCGCCCTTCCATCAACAGCGTGGCCATGACTTACAAACTGGCAGAAATGCCCGAATACGCAGATCTTATGACCGCGACCTCCAACCTGAGCGGCAAAAAGATCAACCGTTTCTCCCATCTGCACCAAAGTCAGGAGGATTTGGTCAACAAGATTAAAATGCAGCGCCTGCTCGGGGCGATGACCGGAACCTGTTTTCAACGCTGTGTGGGCATGGATGCCTTAAACGCCATGTGGAGCGCGACCTATGAGTGTGATCAAAAGCACGGCACGACTTACCATGAGCGCTTCAAAAAATTTCTAGCTATCTGGCAGGAGAAGGACTGGACAGTGGACGGGGCGATGACCGACCCCAAGGGCGACCGCGCCGCCGGCCCCGGCGGACAGGTCGATCCGGATGTCTTTGTGCATATCGTGGAACGCAACGACAAGGGTATTGTCGTGCGCGGCGCCAAGATCCACCAGACCGGAGTGCTTAATTCCCACGAAATTCTGGTTATGCCTACCCAGGCTATGCGACCTGAAGAAAAAGATTTCGCCGTGGCCTTTTCCGTACCGGCCAATGACCCCAGTCTGCTTTTCATCTATGGACGCCAAGCCAGCGACTCCCGCAAACTTGAAGAGTCCAAAATCGACACCGGCAACATCACCTATGGCGGCCAGGAAGCGGTGGTCGTATTTGAAAACACCTTTATTCCCTGGGATCGCGTCTATATGTGCGGGGAAGTCGATTTCTCAGGCATGCTGGTCGAGCGCTTCGCCGGTTATCACCGTCAGTCCTACGGCGGTTGCAAGGTCGGCAATGGGGACGTTCTGATCGGCGCGGCCCAGTCCATCGCCGAATACAACGGTGCGGCCAAAGCTTCGCACGTCAAGGACAAGATCATCGAGATGATCCATCTGAATGAAACCCTGTACTGTTGCGGGATCGCCTGCTCTTCCCAGGGACACAAGACCGCGTCCGGAAATTACCTGATCGACATGATGCTGGCCAATGTCTGTAAACAGAACGTGACCCGCTTCCCCTACGAGATCGCCCGCCTCGCCCAGGATATCGCGGGCGGTCTGCTGGTCACCATGCCCTCGGCATCTGATTTCGCAAACGAGGAAGCTGGCGCCTGGTGCCGGAAACTCTTTACCGCCGCTCCCGGAGTGCCGGTGGAAAACCGCCAGAAAATGTTCCGGCTGATTGAAAATATGACCATCGGCGCGGCCGCCGTGGGTTATCTGACCGAATCCATGCACGGGGCCGGTTCACCCCAGGCCCAGCGCATCGTGATTGCCCGCAACGCCAACATGGAAGCCAAGAAAAAAATGGCCCGCCGCCTGTGCGGCATTGAAGCGGACGGATTGTTATAGCGGTCAGAGTTTTTCATGGTAAAAAGCGTCAGCGTTGCTTACTGCGGCGGCTGTAACGCGGCATATGACCGAGTAGGATTTGTGCGCTCCCTGCTTGATGACCTTGCGGCCACGGGTTGCGCTATCCGGCTGGCAGACATGACTGAACCGGTTGACATAGCTTCGATTGTAGCCGGATGTCGGGCCATATGCGTGGCGGAACGGGCGGATCGGCCCCTTGGCCACAACGCGTTGCGTAATTGGTCCGGACAGCCTTGACGCGATCTCCATGCCTTTGCGCAAATATTGCTATCTGGCTTTTTTGAAGGCTTCCACCGCTCTGGCAATCACTTTCTCCTCCACGCAATAGGCAAGACGAAAATGGCCGGGACCGGCAAAGCCCGAACCGGGTACAGCCAGGACCAGATACTTGCGCAATTTCTCCGTGAAAGCCAGGTCGTCGCCGCCTGGGGCTTTGGGGAAAAAGTAAAAGGCCCCTTTGGGCATGAGGAATTCGTAGCCGGCATCGCTAAGGATCTGGGCCATCAAGTCGCGGCGGCGTTTATAGACGTTCAGATCCACGGAGAAACCCAGAGCCCCGGAAAGCAGACGCTGCCCCAGGACCGGAGCGTTCACAAATCCGAGGATGCGGTTACTCAAGGTAAGTCCGTCCATAAACAAAGCCCTGTCCTCCAGAAGCGGAGAAAGGGCCAGATAACCAATGCGTTCGCCCGGTAACGAGAGACTCTTGGAAAAGGAAGTGGCGACAACCGCATAAGGATACAGGGGCAGCAGGGAGGGAACCTCCACTCCATCATAGGTCAGAAAACGGTACGGCTCGTCGGCAATAAGAAAAATCGGTCGCCCGAAACGCGCGGATTTTTCCGCAAGCAAGGCGCAGAGGGCGACAAGTTCCTCGCGGCTGTACACCTGGCCGGTGGGATTGTTGGGAGAATTCAGAATGATTGCGCGCGTTTTTGCATTTATGGCCGCTGCGAAGGCCTCGATATCCAGGGCAAAGGTCTCCGCTTTGGTAGGAACCGTGCGGAAAGAAGCCCCGTGGTTGGCGGCGTAATTGCCGTACTCCACAAAACATGGCGCGGGCGCAAGCACTTCGTCGCCGGGATTGGCTATGGTCCGCAGCAAAACATTCAGGCCCCCTGCCGCCCCGCAGGTGAGTATGACATCCCCGGCCTCAAGGTTCACGCCCTGTTCACGCGAGACATATTGCGCCAGTTCATCTCGGATTTTGGGGTAGCCGGCATTCGGCATATAGCCCATAGAGAAGGGTTCTCCTGTCCGGGCCGCGATTTCGCGCAGGGTACTCCCGATAATCTCCGGTGGCGGGAGGTCCGGATTGCCAAGGCTGAAATCACAGACAGCGTCTTCGCCGTGTTCTTTTTTCAAGGCCGCCCCGGCCTCGAACATGGCGCGAATCATGGAACCTTTACCGACATTCTCCGCGATGAAATCAGAAAACATATGCATGAATTGTTCCTCCACCACTGTCTGCGGTACTTTTAACCGACTCCGGACCAGACGACAAACAGGTGTTGCCGCCTATATTTGCGACAGATCCGTATACCAGGAAAGCGCCCTGTCCATAAGTTTGATGCCACGATCCGCCATAAGTTGCGGAGCGTTCATAATACCGTCAAAAAGTAGCGCGTTGTCAAGCAGGTTGAGGGTCAAATCTGTAAGCAGGGCACTTTCCGGATCCTTGGCGCAAATCCGGGCCAGAGCGCGCAAAATCGGATGCTCCAGGTTTATTTCGAGGATTTTCTGCGGCAGCTCGTCATTCTTCTGCATGGTGCGCAGCAATTTATCCATGGATGAAGTCAGGCCATCGGGAGAAACCAATACCGCAGGGCTACCGGCCAGACGCTCCGAAACGCGAATTTCCCTGACCTTATCACCAAGAATGGCGCGCATACGCTCCAGCAGTTTTTCCGAGGCAGCCTTTTCTTCCTCGTCCAGGGCGATCGGGGCTGGAGCAGCCTCCTCCACATCCGGAAAAGCGTCCAGACTCGCGGCTTCGGCCTGCTCCACGGACTTAAAGGTGAAATCCTTATATTTGCCGAGTCCTTCCAGAGCAAATTCATCCACTGGCTCAAGCAGGTACAAAACTTCTATGCCCTTGCGGCGAAAACGCTCCAAGTGCGGATTGACGCGGGCGGCCTCCGCCGAAGGAGTAAAAATGTGCCAGATCTCTTTCTGGCCGGGTTTGACACGGCTTATATAGCTGTCCAAACTGATGCAGGACCCGTTCTCCGCAGAAGATATGAAACGCATCAGGGCCGCGGCCCGGTCCTTGTTCATGTAGTCGTTGAAGGCAAATTTGAAATATTTGCCGTGCAGTTTCCAGAAAGCCTCATAACGCCCGTTGTCGGAGGCGGCCATTTTCTCCAGGTGGCTGAAAACCTGTTTCAGCAAAGTCTGGGATATCTTGCGCAGCACAAGGTTTTCCTGCAAAGTCTCACGGGAGATATTCAGGGGCAGGTCTTCGGTGTCCACCACTCCCTTGAGAAAGGCCAGGTAATCGGGGATCAGATCCTTGTTCGCACGTTCGATGAGCACCCGGCGGACATAGAGATCCAGACCCCAGCGATCATGCTGCACGGAGAAATAATCCTGCTCGGTATCCGGAATGAAGACCAGTGCGTTAAACTGGACCGGGGCATCCACCGAGATATGGATGAAGTCGAGGGGAGCTTTGCTGCCAGAGCTGAGATATTTGTAAAAATCAGCATACTGCTCCTGGCTCACGCTTACGCGCGGCTCACGCCAAAGGGCAGAAGTGGTGTTGATGCGCTCGTCTTCCAGAAAGATAGGGAAAGGCAGGAAATTTGAATGATTGCGGATGACGGACTGCAAGTTGAATTTTTCCAAAAATTCTCCTGCTTCCTTTTTAATCTTCGCCCGGACAACGGTCCCGCGCTTGTAGGGAGCGGATTCCTCCCCTTCCAGTCGCTTGACGCTGAAACCGCTGACTCCATCGGAAGTCCACATATACGGGCTACCGTCGCCCTTTGCGGAGACAGAAATAACCTCTACGGAATCTGCGACCATAAAGACGGAATAAAAACCAATCCCGAAATGGCCGATGATCTGACCTCCGCCTTTCCTGCCTTCCTGTCCGTCCTGCCCGTCCACGTCCTCCGCCGCAGCGGCTTTATCACTTCCATCCTGTCCTTTGTCCCCACTGTCGGCGGACGCGTCCTGATCTTCTTCCAGGTCTGCGCTTTTATCAGAGGCGGACTTGCCTTCTATTTCCGCGAGAAACTGCTCGGAACCGGATTTGGCGATAGTGCCCAGGTTATCGACAAGCTCTTTTTCGCTCATGCCGATGCCGGTGTCGGTAATCTGTAACACCCCGGTGATCTTGTCCATGCTTATACGAATCTCAAGCGGCAACCCGGGGTCGCGCGCTTCCTCCCCTTTGCTCTGCATAAAGCGCAGCTTCTCTAGGGCGTCTGCGGCATTGGACAGAAGTTCGCGCAAAAATATTTCCCTGTTGGTGTAAAGGGAGTGAGTAAGGATATTCAGGACTTTTTGCGTTTCAGCCCGGAATTTACGTTTTTCGGCTTTCGGCATGGATATTCCTCCCGGTTCAGACGTTACCAGGATAATTTAAGTCGCAAACAGCGAAGGTCAAGGGAGATGCGCTAAAAATCAGCCGTCTGCTCCGGTCTTGATCAGCCCCGCGTAATAATCCTGCAAGGGAGCCACACTGCGTTTGTCCCTGCGACTCACTTCCAGACCTTCCACAGCGGCGCTTAAAGCCGAAAGTGTCGTAAGCAGAGGAATATTGCGAGTCAGTGCCTCGGCGCGAATTGCCGTGGCATCCCTGGCTGAGGTTGAACCGCTCACGGTGTTCACCATCAACTGGGTCTTGCCGTCACGCATGAAATCCAGAAGATGCGGGCGGCGCGGTCCTATTTTCACCAGCAGTTCACAGTCTATGCCTTGTCCGGACAGCACAGCCCCCGTGCCTGGCGTGGCAAAAAGATTGAAGCCCAATGCTTTTAGGCGCGCAGCCAGAGGTATAAGCGCCTCCTTGTCCTTGTCGGTAACCGTCAGCACCACATTGCCGCTTGCGGGAATGCCCGCCCCGCTCGCGGACTGGGATTTCAGAAAGGCCATACCGAAACTGCGGTCTATGCCCATGACCTCGCCCGTGGAACGCATCTCCGGTCCCAGACTGATCTCCGCGCCAGGGAAACGAGTAAAGGGGATCACCGCCTCCTTGACAGCATGGCAGGCTATGGTTTTTTCCTCTATAAACCCGCTTCCGGCCAGGGAAAGACCGGCCATAACCCCGGCCGCCGCTCCGGCCACGTTCTGACCTGTGGCCTTGGAGACAAAAGGCACGGTGCGCGAGGCGCGCGGATTCGCCTCAAGAACAAAGACCTTACCCGTGCGGATGGCGAACTGGACATTAAGCAGACCAACGGTATTCAGACCCAGGCCAAGTTTACGCGTATCTGAGCGGATGCGTTCCAGAACCTTATCCTCAAGGGTGTGGGTGGGGATGGAACAGCAGGAATCGCCGGAATGTATCCCGGCCTGTTCAATATGTTCCATAATCGCGGCAATGCTCACCGTCCTGCCGTCACAGACGGCATCCACGTCAACTTCCACGGCGTCTTCAAGAAACTTGTCCACAAGAATTGGGGAAGCCGGGTCCAGAACAAAACCGTTCTCCCGGCCGCTTACATAATCGCGCAGATCTGCCTCCCGGTGGATGACGCGCATAGCCCGGCCGCCCAGTACGAAGGAAGGTCGCACCATAACCGGATAACCTATTTCCCCGGCGATACGACAAACTGATTCCGAATCGCCGGCCATGCCGCTCGGGGTCTGGTTTATGCCCAGACGGCGCGCCAGAGCGCTAAATTCTTCCCGGTCCTCGGCCAGGGCGATGTCTTTGGGACTGGTGCCGAGGATAGGCACGCCGGCCGCTTCCAGGGCCGAAGCTATATTCAGGGGGGTCTGACCGCCAAGCTGGACAATCAGCCCGCCTTTTTCTTCGCACAGATTTTCCGCCTCGCAGACGGCGAGGACATCTTCAATGGTCACCGGCTCAAAATAGAGGCGGTCCGCCGTATCGTAATCTGTGCTCACCGTCTCCGGGTTGGAGTTGACCAGGATCGAAGTTATGCCGAGATCCTTCATGGCCCAGGCCGCCTGCACGCAGCAGTAGTCGAACTCCACGCCCTGGCCAATGCGGTTCGGCCCTCCACCCAGGATGATGACCTTACCCGGCAAAACCTTGCCTTCGACTTGGGGCGCAGATCTCGCGCCGCATGCCGCCACATGCTCCAGGTGCGCCGGATCCTGGTACAAGCCGTCATAGGTGGAATAAAAATAGGGGGTCAGGGCTTTGAATTCCCCCGCGCAGGTGTCGACGCAACGAAATACAGGACGCACGTCGAGGCTGTGACGTAAAGCACGCACCTGGCTCTCGTCCAGACTGGCGTCGCCCAAGCTTTTACGCAAAAGAACGGCCAGACGGGCATCGCTGAAGCCCTGGGCCTTGATCCGGCGCAAAAAGGCTGCAAAACTGCCGTCTTTGTCCACATCCGCTGCTTTTTTGCCGGATGCCAATAATGCGGCGGCCTGCGGGGCTAAAGAGACGCAAACCGCTTTTTCCGTTGCGGCGATTTGTGCCAGCTGGATCAGAAACCAGGGATCGATACCGGTCAAGCTGTTGGCTTCCTTCAAATCAAGGCCCAGAACGATGGCCTCGTAAAGGTGCATGAGACGTTCAGGCCCTGCAATGGGCAGAATGTCGCGCAGCGTGTCCAGACGATCCTCTGGATGTTCCCACGAACTGTGCGCTGGCGAGTTCTTGCCCTTCACCGGCACGGGCTCAAGGCCGGATAGCCCTGTTTCCAGACCGCGCAGGGCTTTTTGCAGGGCTTCGCGGAAGTTTCCGCCCAGAGCCATGGTTTCGCCGACGGAATGCATTTGCAGACCGAGAACGGGTTTCGCGCCGGCGAATTTTTCAAAATTGAAGCGCGGCACTTTAACCACGCAATAATCGATGGTCGGCTCGAAGCAGGCCGAAGTCCCGGTAATGTCATTTTTCAGCTCATCAAGATGATAGCCGAGAGCGAGTTTGGCAGCGACGCGGGCAATAGGAAAGCCCGTGGCCTTGGAAGCCAGGGCCGAGGAACGGGAAACGCGCGGGTTCATTTCAATGATCACCCGCCGTCCAGTCTGCGGGTTCACGGCAAACTGGATATTACAGCCGCCCGTATCCACGCCCACGGCGCGCACCACAGTCAGCGCGTCATTGCGCAGTTCCTGGTATTCCACGTCTGTCAGCGTCTGGATGGGGGCAACGGTAATAGAGTCCCCGGTGTGTACCCCCATGGGGTCAAAGTTTTCAATACCGCAGATGACCACGGCATTGTCCCGGCCATCACGCATGACTTCCAGTTCAATTTCTTTCCAGCCAAGTACGGATTCTTCCACCAACACCCGCCCGATGGGCGAAGCGTCCAAGCCGCGCCGTACAATATCCCGGAATTCCTCCATATTGCAGGCCAGCCCTCCGCCCGTCCCACCCAAGGTAAAGGAGGGACGAATGACCAGGGGAAAAGCAATTTCTCCAGCTATGCGCAGAGCCTCTTCAAGGCTCGCGGCAATGCCGTTTTTGGGCAGATCCAGCCCGGCCGCGCGCATGGTTTTGCTGAATAGTTCCCTGTCTTCGGCAATTTCAATGGATTTCGCGCCCGCGCCGATCATTTCCACGCCGCATTCCCGCAAAACACCGGACCGATGCAGTTCCACTGCCAAATTCAAGGCCGTTTGCCCCCCCAAGGTGGGCAGTAATGCGTCCGGCCTTTCCATACGGATTATGCTGGAGGCGATATCCAGATCCATCGGCTCCATATAGGTGCGTTCGGAAAATCCCGGATCCGTCATAACAGTGGCCGGATTGGAATTAAGCAGAATAATGCGGCAGCCTTCTTCCTTGAGGGCTTTACAGCCCTGGGTCCCGGAATAGTCGAATTCGCAGGCCTGACCGATAATGATCGGACCGGAGCCAAGCACCAGCACGCTCTTAATGTCTGCGCGTTTAGGCATGGCAACGCCCCTCCCTGTGCTGCAAAATCAGGGAACGAAAACGGACAAAAAGACCGGCTGCGTCAGTGGGACCGGGAGCGGCCTCCGGGTGAAACTGTACGGAAAATGCGGGTGCATCCTTGACCCGCAGACCTTCCAGTGTACCATCGTTCAAATTGACATGGGTAACTTCCGCGCGCGCAGGCAAGGTCTGCGGATCAACGCAGAAGCCGTGGTTCTGGCTGGTTATTTCCACCCGTCTGCTTGTCAGATCCAGAACCGGATGATTGACGCCGTGATGTCCGAAAGGCAACTTGTATGTCCTCGCTCCCAGTGCCAGACCCAGCAACTGATGCCCAAGGCAAATTCCGAAAATGGGTAAACGCCCGAGCAGGAAGCGGATGCAGTTCACGGCGTAGGCGCAGGGTTCGGGGTCACCCGGGCCGTTGGTCAGCATCACTCCATCCGGGGCCAGATCAAGCACTTCCGTAGCTGAAGCCGTAGCCGGCAGGACCGTCACTTTCATGCCCTGTCCGGCCAGACGTCTGAGGATGGAGCGTTTAGCTCCGAAATCGATCAGCGCGACATGCAAATCCGGTACCGGCGCACTTTTGTCCTCGGAATCAAATGCATAGGGATGCGCGCAGCCTGCTTTTGAGGCCAGATCCAGACCCTGCATGGAAGGCCATTCCCTGACCCTGCGCAAGAGAGAAGCCTTGTCCATATCCAGGACGCTGATGATGCCGTTGCGCGCGCCTTTATCACGCAGATGCAAGGTGAGGGCGCGGGTATCAAGATTCTTGATGCCCGTCACTCCCTGGCGTTTGAGCTTCGCGTCCAGGGCCTCCGCCGCCCGCCAGTGCGGAAAGGCTTCAGTTTTGGGCGGTACAAAGAGATCGTGAAAAACAGCCCCGGCTGCACGCGGAGCGGGAGCTTCATCATCCAGGGGGCTTGCCCCGTAATTGCCGAGATGCGCGGCGGTAAAAACCATAATCTGCCCGTAGTAGGACGGGTCGGTAATGCTTTCCTGATAACCGCACATGCCGGTGATAAAAACCGTTTCGCCAAGAGCCTCGCCTTCGGCTCCGCAGGATTCGCCAGCGAAGCAGGTTCCATCGTCCAGCATCAGCAGCGCCTGTTTAGACATTGTATCCTCGCATAAGCGTATATCTAGAAATTACAAAAATTGCCAAAACATTTATGAGGCCGCAATGCTGGTCAGTACCGCCGCGCAACGCGGGCAGAGATCAGGATGATTGGGATCGCTTCCCAGTTCTCTGCTGTACACCCAGCAGCGCCCGCATTTTTCCCCGGAAGCCGGACGCGCCACTATGCGCAGGTCCTCTACATTTTCGGCCCTTAGCGCCTCGGAAGGGGCTTCCTCCAGAGGATGCAGAGAAAAACCGGAAACAATGAAGAGAGGACGCAAATCCGTGCCCAGAGCCAGCAGATCCCGGCGCAGGGCCGCGCCGGCGTAAAGGGTGATGTCCGTATCCAGGGCGTGCCCGATCTGTCCGGCCTTACGCAGGGGTTCTATGGCCCGTGTAATCTCGGCCCGCACATCCAAAAGGGTCTGCCTGCGCCCCACTTCCTCGGCCTCCAGAAACAGAAGGGCAAGGTGTTCGTCACGCAGGGCGAAGACTGTTTTCACATCCGGCAACAGGGCCGGGGAAAGATGGGTCAGGATTTCCTCGGCCGTGAAGGACATAACCGGCGCCATGTCGGCAAGCAGAATGAGCAGAATGCGGTACATGGCCGTCTGGGCGGAGCGACGTTCCAGGCTTGCCGGGGCGGAGGCGTAAAGGCGGTCTTTGATCACGTCCAGATAAAAAGCTGAAAGATCGCTTACACACAGGTTGTGCAGGTTGTGGAAAACCTTGTGGAATTCATAGCCGACGTAGGCCGCCTGGATATCTTGATGCGCCCGGCTTACAAGATCCACGGCGTGCCTGTCCAGAGCGTCCATGTCCGCATCCGAAACAATATTTTCCTTGGAAAAATCATAAAGACTACCAAGCAGATAACGGCAAGTGTTGCGGATGCGACGGTAAGCATCCACAAGCCTGTTCAGGATTTCCCCGGACATACGCACGTCTTCGCGGTAATCCACCGAAGACACCCAGAGGCGCAAAATCTCCGCCCCGAATTTGTTGATGACTTCATCCGGAACCATGGCATTGCCCATGGATTTGGACATCTTCTTCCCTTCCCCGTCAACAACATAGCCGTGGGTCAGAACCTCGCGGTAAGGCGGGACGCGGCGGGTGCCGATGGCGGCCAGAAGGGAGGAATGAAACCAGCCGCGATGCTGATCCGAGCCTTCAAGATACATATCGGCCGGGAAACGGCATTCCGGACGCCGCTCCAGAACGGCGGCGAAACTGGTGCCGGAATCAAACCAGACGTCAAGAATATCCGTCTCCTTTCTCCAGTCCGCACCCCCGCAGTCCGGACAACGCAGACCGTCCGGGACGATTTCTTCAAGGGGGGCGTCAAACCAGTAATCGCAACCGGTCGGGTGGACGGCAAAACGATCCGTCATACCCAGAGCCCAGTCGCTCTCATGCCAAGCTCGCCCACAACTTTTGCAGATCAAGGCCACGATAGGGACTCCCCAAGTGCGTTGCCGGGAAACACACCAGTCTGGTCGGTGCTCGATCATGGAATAAATGCGTTCTTCGCCCCAGGCGGGGATCCAGCGCACATCCTTGCGGATGGCCTTTAAAGCGCGCTCGCGCAGGTAATTGGCATCCATGCTTATAAACCATTGGGTAGTGGCCCGAAAGATAACCGGCTTTTTGCAACGCCAGCAATGCGGATAGGAGTGATTTATCCGGTCCTCACGGATCAGATGCCCGGCAGCGTTAAGCTTGGCGATGACGGCCGTGTTGGCTTCCTCCACAGTCAGACCGGCAAAAAATTCAACACCCGGCATAAAACGCCCGTCATCATCCAGAGGAGAAAGAATTTCCAGATTGTTCTCCAGACCGATCTCGTAGTCCTCTCGCCCGTGTCCGGGGGCAGTATGCACAACACCCGTGCCGGACTCCAGAGTAACGTGCCCGCCCGTGACCAGCGGCGACCTGCGATCGTAGAAAGGATGCTCGGCCAAGAGCCCCTTCAAATCCATGCCCCTGGCAATGCCCAAGCTCTCGGCGTTCAGCCAGCCGAAGAGTCTGCGGCATTCGTCCAGACGTTCCTCGGCCAGAATATAGCATTCCCCTTCCACGCGAACCATCACATAATTCAGGTCCGGGTGCAGGGCAATGGCCATATTGTCAGGGACAGTCCAAGGAGTGGTAGTCCAGATCACGATATAGCTGTGACCGGGAACGGCTTCCGGGAAACGCTTTTTAAGATTGGGGTCGTTTATGGGAAAACGCACATAGATGGAAGGGGAGCTGTGATCATAATATTCCACCTCGGCTTCGGCCAAGGCCGTATGGCAGGAACTGCACCAGTGCACAGGTTTTTTGCTGCGCGACACTGAGCCATCAGACATGAAATTGCACAGTTCGCGGGCCGTCACCGCCTCATAATCCGGGTCCATGGAAATATAGGGTTTATCCCATACTCCCAGTACACCTAGGCGCTTGAACTCCTTGCGCTGGATGTTCATCCATTTGTCGGCGTATGCCCGGCAGGCCTTACGCACAACAGAGACGGGCAGAATCTGTTTTTTGTCGCCCAACTCCTGTTCCACCTTGATTTCAATAGGCAGGCCATGGCAGTCCCAGCCGGGCACAAATTCCGTGCGCCAGCCCTGCATGTTACGCGATTTGATTATGATGTCTTTAAGTATCTTGTTCAGGGCCGTGCCGAGATGAATATGCCCGTTGGCATAGGGAGGACCGTCATGCAGGATGAAAAAACCTTTCTCGCCTCCGGATTCCACCATATGCCGGTAGGCCTCGCCTTCTTCCCAGCCCTTGAGAATCTCCGGTTCACGCTGGACCAGATTGGCCTTCATGGGAAAGGATGTTTGCGGGAGGTTCAGTGTTTTCTTGTAATCAGCCTTGTCTGTTCCACTCATGACGCGCTCCATTGCAAAATTGACAATAATCAACAACCGGTTATGGCTTCAAGTTCCTGTTCAAGCAGCGCACGCACGACGGGACTGAAAAGCATGCCCAGGTGCCCGTATGCGCCCACAAGTTTAAGTGTCCAGCCGGGGGGAGGAACAAGGGAGGAAGCCGGCAAAACCTGCTCGTCCGCCGTGGCCGCCAGAGCAATACAAGGCAGATCCTGGACCGGATCGTCCCGCAGCCTGCGCAGAAATTCCGAACCCGGCACAAGAGAACGGGCCTGATCGCCAATGGCCAGAACCGCGACCTTGCTTCCGGCGTGACAGGCGCCAAGGGTGACGATCCCGGCCACGCTCTCCTTGAAATCCCCATCGGCAAGACAGGCGCGGGCTATAAGGCCGCCCATGCTGTGCCCTATGACAATCGGTTTGACCTTGCCGGCCTGAAGGTCAGACTGACGCACAAAAGCTGTGAGGCGCGCGCAGATATCCGGCAGGGAAACGCTGCGGCCGT
>JAISKK010000046.1 GCA_031260965.1 Desulfovibrio sp.
GAGCGCGCCTTTGGCGGCCCGAATTTTCCGGCCAATCCGGCGGGCAAGGGCCTGGACGCCGACAACAAAACCTCCGGTACGCCGCCCAATCTGGAAGACCCGGACCATCTGCCGCTCTCCGGCATGGATAAACCCGCTCCGGCCTGCCCTTTTCCGCTGGATATGGCCAATCCCGTCCGTCGCGCCCTCTCCGGCACCTATGACCAGCGCTGGCTGGACACCCGCTGGCCCGCCTATCCGGATGACTGCGACCCGGAGTTCTTCCACAGCGCCCAGGCGGTCCAGCGCCTGCGTCCTGCCCAAGGCGAAACGCCTTTTTTCCGGGGTGACGATGCCAGTGAAATTACCGGGATGAGCCACGAGTATCCGCATATCCGCTCCCGCCTGCCGGAGGCGCGTATCCGCGCCTTTGTGCGCACCACGGAGAAGTTTGTTCCCTTCGCGCCCGCTCAAGCGGATGAATCAACCGCGCCGGAGCAAAAAAACAGAGAAAAGACGCCTTTGCCCTATGCCAAAGACCTGGACGGTCCTGGCCTGTTCCGCGAAGTGGAACTGCGCCTGGATACGGTCTGGCTGCTCCCGGATTTGTTGGGGGCCTTTGTCCTGCGCCGTGGGCTGCTGCAGGTGGAAGACGACGAGCTGGACGATGTGCTGCGCGTTCTGGTGGTCACGGAAAAACCCTCCGAGGCTCCCAAAACCCTGGAATATTATATGGATGAACTGCGTAAACGCGCTTATCCGGCTGTGGAGATCGACCTCGCGCCCTTTGTCGCGGCCCAGGCCAAAACGACCAAGACCGTGAAAATGGCGCGGGATGTGCCCAAACTCCTGGCCAAAGTCAAAAAGGATTTTCTCGGTCAAAACCCGGTAGCGCCCCTGAGCCTGGGGGACATTGCCCATTCAACGCAAAAGACCCTCGCCACGAGCCGGGCCACCCTGGACAAACTGGAGCGACAGGTACTCGCTCAACGCGAGCAGTTCAGCCACCTGATGAGCTTTGATCTGTCGATGTTTCCAAAAATGCGGGCCACGCTGAACGCGCAGGAACAAAACCTGGAAAAAACCCTGCGCCACGCCGAAGAGCAAATGAGCCTGATGGACAAAAAAGTGAAAGAGAGCGTGGCCTCCATGAAGGCCAAAGGCGCCAAGCTGCTGCAAGTTCCCCCTGACGCTGCCCCCGGGGACATAGCCGCCAAGGGCGCCCTGAACGATAAACTCCGGGCAAAGCTCGCCGAGCTGGATAAACTCACGCCCGCAGGGGTACTCTGTACACCGCCAAAAATCAACCCCTGGCACGACAGAGGCTTTCCGCTGCTCCTCGACGCCCGCCGCGCCCTGCGGCGCGACGATGCCCTGCCGGCGCGTCTGGCGGCTATGGGCCTGGAACCAAAAACCCTGGAAAATGCCTGGATCGGTCACGCGGTTGAAGCTCTGCAGGACAGTCCTGAAAACTGGGGGCTGCCGCTAAACCCTGCCGCGCCTGAATTTTTCCTGCCGGGCGGGCTGTATGTGCCGCGTTTTAAGGGCCGGGCGCTTGTGGCCCTGCGCGTCTATCCTGTGCCTGACCCTGAACCCGACCATGAGCAAGGCCTGATCCGCGGTCTGGGAACGGACGCCGCTGCCATTGCCCTTGCCCCCGGATCGGACGAAAAAACGCTTTCCCTCCCGGCGGCGCATCCCGGCGGAGCGGTGGTCGCGGCCCCGGAAGACCTTTCCGCCCTGTTCGCGGAGCAGGAACTAGGCGATTTTTGTCATATCGTCGCCGCCTCCAATCCGGAAACACTGGCCGCCGTGGAAGATTTGCCTCCCTTGGCCTCTTCTTTGACTCCTGATGTCCCCGAAGAAAAAGGAGGCTTGCCGCTGCTGGTCATTCTGCCGCCGCTTCCCGAAGGCCGGGCTCTTTTCGGAATCTGGCGGAAGGCCTGCCCAACCGCCATACCCCTGTATCTGCCCGAAGGCTGCCCGCATGTCCTGGCGCTCGCACAGCAGGGACACAGATTGCGCCGTCTGGCCCTGGATGTTCTGCCCAGGGAACTGGCCAAGGTTCACGATTTTGATTTTCCCTTGCCGCCCAAGGACAAACCACCGCAGCCCTTTACACTGAACCTGCCTCTGCCGAGTAAAGAGGAATTGCAGGGACAAATCGACACCCTGATCAAGGACATCCGTGCGCATTTCCCGGATCCCCAACAATTAATCGCGGAAACCTGGGCCAAACAAAAACCGCTCATCCTGGCCAAGGCGGCAAAACTGAACCCGCCGCCGGAAATGCTGGCCAAACTCAAGGCTGCCCTGGACAAACCCATCCCGCCGCCGGAGAAAGCGCCGACAGTCGCGGAAGCGACCAAAATCAGCCTGGACAAGCTCGCCGGCATGAAAACGCGCATTCCCGCCACTGTGCCTCCTGAAATGAAAGCGAAAATCCTGGCATCGCTGGAAGAGGCCGAAGCCAGGACGCGTGCCCTTGGCGCCAGGCTGGCTCCCCTGGACGCCCTGCGCGAAGAAGGTCTGGCCAAAATCGCGGCTTTCAAAAAAGGCGAGCTGCCGAAAGAAATCCAGGCTGCCTTTGACGCAAAGGGCATGGACCCCATGGCGCTGAAGCTGCTCTCCCGCGAGGAGGTGGAAGCCATGCTGGCCAAGGGAGAGAGCCTGACTCGCAAAAATATGCGGGGGCTGGACCTTTCCGGCCTGAACTTTTCCGGCGCGGATTTGAGCCACGCCCTGTGCGCCAAAACAAATTTTCAGGGCTGTTGCATGGACGGCGCGGATTTCACCTTCACCCTGGCCAATGAGGCCGATTTTACCGGCGCGAGCTTCCATGGGGCCGTGTTCAAGCAAACAGTGCTGCAAAAGGCGGTGCTGCGGAAGGCCGATTTTTCCGACGCCGGCATGGAACTGACCACCCTGGGTGAATGTGATTGCAGCGAAGCTGTTTTTGACCGCGCGCAAATCAAGCTGTGCAATTTCACCAAGGCCGCGCTGGACAAAACGCGTTTTACCCAAACCACGCTTTCCCTGTGCGCTTTTAATAAAGTACAGGCCGCGGGCGCGGATTTTTGCGAGCTGCGGGCTTTCAAGTGCCTGTTCAACAATGCCCGGCTCGACAACGCGCTGTTCCGCAAAGCCGTGCTGAGCGAGTGTCTGTTTCAGTCCACAGCGGCAACGGGAATATCCATGGCCGGGGCGGAGTTGCGTAAATTCTACACGGACGCGGATACAGACCTCAGCAACGCCGATTTTTCCGGCGCGGACCTGCGCGAAGCTTCCTTGCGCCTGTCCAGAATGCGCAACGCGGATTTTTACAAGGCTAACCTGGAAAACGCGCTCATTACCCAATGCGATCTTTCACGCGCCCGCCTGGACGGTCTGCGCGCCGTCGGCTGTCGTTTCATCAAATGCGATCTGACGGGAGCTGACCTTTCAGGCACAAACCTTATGAACGGCGCGTTGAAAAAATGCCGCCTGACCGGCGCTGACCTTTCCGGCTCAAATTTTTACGCGGCGGATTTAAGCAACATAGTGATCGGCAAAACGGATTTTTCCGGCGCCAACCTGCGCCGCACCCGGCTTGAGGGCCAGAAAGAAGTCCTGACAGAGGAGGCGCCGCGCTATGACCCGTGCTGAAATTCTTGAACGGATAGCCCGCCGGGAAACGATCGCGGGACAGGACCTGTCCGGTCTTGACCTCTCCGGCGCCAAGCTTTCCGGCGGGCGCTTCGAGCATGTAAATTTCGCCGGGGCGGACTTTTCCGGCGCGGATATAAGCAAAACCGGTTTTGCGGACTGTGACTTTACCGGCGCGCGGTTTTGCGAAACCCGCTTTGAAAAATTAAACTGGATGAATATGCGCATGCCGGAAGCGGATTTGCGCGGCGCACAGCTTTTCATGACCCTTATGAAGGGAAGCAACGCCGCGCGGGCAAACTTTTCCGACACGCGCATACACATGTGTACGCTGGAGAAGATGAACCTTTCCGGAGCGTTGTTCCATAACGCCCGTGTGGAGCAAAACGCCCTGCAGGCGGCAGACTTGGCCGGAGCGGATTTTTCCGGCGCGGTCATGATTCGTCTGGCTTTCAGCGAAAGCGATATGCGCTCGCTGGGGCTTGCCGGAGCGCGGCTGCGCAAGGTTCTTTTTCGCGGCTGCGACTTCAGCGGCTACAATTTTGCCGGGCTGAACATGGAAATTGTGCAGTTTGACGGCGCGAAACTGGCTGGGGCAGACTTTTCGGGCTGCAAACTGCCCATGTGTAATTTCAGCAACGCGAGCATGAAAGGCGCGAATCTGAGCAGCGCCTCCATGGAAAGCGCCCTGTTTGCCGGGGCAGACCTCCACGGCGCGGACCTGCGCGACATCCGCTGCCGCATGTCCGTATTTTCCGAAGCTGACCTGAGCGAGGCCGAGTGCGCGAACGCGGACATGGAACTGTGCCTTTTTCAGAAAGCGCGCTGCCTGCGCACCCGCTTTAGCGGGGCGAACCTGAAATACGCGGATTTTTCCTACGCCAACGTAAGTGAAGGCAATTTTGAAGGCGCGTCACTGTATATGGCCCAACTGCATAAACTTCTTGATGATAAAACAAATTTCGGCAAGGCTAAACAAACACTCCTCATGCAGCCGGACGAAACAAAAGCGGCAGCCGAAACCTTTATACCGACCTCAAAAAGCCGCGAAAAATAAGGAGAAGATACCATGGCGCAAACGGCTGAACACTATACCGAACTTTCCGCACAGCTCATAACAGGCCTGGTTATGGGCGAAAACACATCTGAAGACGGATCGGACGCCACTTTCCGCGTACGCTGCGGCAACAAAACTTTTGAGGCAAGACTGGCCGCAAGCTGTCTCATGCGGCCGGAGCGGGACGACACAACGCTGCTGGCCCACCTTGAAGACGGCGCAAACGTCATTCTATCCGTGCTGTACCGGGCGGACGCGGCCTCCGTATGCCGCCTGCGCCTGCCGGAAGACAGCAAGCTTGAATGTCCGGGCAGGCTGACCGTCACAGCGGCGGACGACCTGTCCCTGCAAAGCGGCAAGAGCATGGGGCTGCAAGCTGACGCGCTTTCACTGTCAGCCTCCAGCGCCGACCTGCGGATAACCCGCGCGACGGCCATGCTGAATCAACTTGACGCCTGTTGCAATTTCGTATATATGCTGGGTAATTCGGCGAGGCAGGTGTTTCAAACGCTGACGCAATGCCTGGGTTCTTCCCGGCGCATGATTGAAGGCGAAGACGAGACCAGAGCCGGTTCATCCACGCTGATGGTGACGGAAAACGCCACTGTGATGGCCAAAAATGGTCTGACGCTTGTGGAAGATACGGCCCGTACAGACGCCAAGCTGATCCAGTTGGGCTGACAACACTCTGTAGCAAGAATAAATCCATGGGGGTAAATTTATGTTCATGTTGAGTATGGGAGCGGGAATGGATATGGCCTTTCCTGATGTGTGCCTGACCCCTGCCGGACCGGCTACTGTGCCTGTGCCTTATCCGAATACGGCCATGAGCGCCGCAACATTGCCCATGGCCGTGAATGTGCTGGCGGAATGCACACCGGCCCTGAACATGATGTCAAAAGGGCTGGTAAGCCTGGGCGATCAGCCCGGCGTTCTGCTGGGCGCTGTTTCACACATAATGTCCGGTCAAACATCTTATAATGTCGGCTGCTTTACCATCATGGTGGGCGGAGCGCCGGCGCAGCGACTCACAAGCGTTACCGGTCAAAACTGTATGGCCGTGCTGCCCAACTCGGTCGGCATGACCATTGTGCCAAGTGAGGTGGCAGTGCTGGCTCTGGGCTGAACTTAAGCTGTTTTTAGACTGACATTGAGGTGATTTTGGGGGATACCCCGGCAAACTATAACTGCGAGGAGATTTACATGGCAAAAGAAGGTTCCGTTGCCCCAAAAGAAAGGGTAAACATTGTGTATAAATCCGCCGTAGGCGATGCCCAGTCGGAAGTGGAGCTGCCGCTCAAGCTCATGGTTCTTGGCGATTTTACCCGCAAAACCGATGACAGACCGGTGGAAGACCGCGAACCCATATCTGTGGACAAGGATAATTTCAATGATGTACTGAAGGCCCAGGGCGTCAGTCTGGATATTGTGGTTCCCAACAGACTGGCTGCGGAAGAAGACGCTTCCATGCCCGTCAATCTGGCTTTTGAATCCATCAAAGACTTCGAGCCGGACGCTGTGGCCGCCAAAGTGCCGGAGCTGGCGGAATTGCTGCGTCTGCGCGAATCGTTAAAGGCGCTGAAAGGACCTTTATCCAATATACCTGATTTTCGCAAAAAAGTTCAGGAAGCGGTGAAGGACGACGCGGCCAGAGCGCAGCTTCTTGCGGCGCTTGGACTTGAAAAATAATTAACGATCAGTTGGAGGATATTCCATGTCGCAGAAACAGACGGAAACAAACCAGAGCGTTGCTGAGGCTCCCAACCTGCTGGATGAAATTATTGAGGTTTCAAAACTCAAACCGGCAGACGAGGGATATTCCACAACACGCGCAGGCTTGCAGGCCTTTTTGAAAGAAATTGTCGTTGTCAGGCCGGAATCAAAAATTTCCCCCAATCTTGTGGATGAAATGATAGCGGAGCTTGACGCCAAAATATCAGCCCAGGTTAACGCCATCATGCACAATGAGGAGTTCAGCAAGCTGGAGTCGTCCTGGCGCTCTCTCAAATACCTGGTGGACACCACAGACTTTCGCCAGAACAACAAAATTGAAATTATAAATGTTTCCAAAGACGATTTGCTGGCCGACTTTGAAGACGCTCCTGAAATAGTCAAATCCGGCCTGTACAAGAACCTGTATACGGCGGAATACGGACAGTTCGGCGGTCAGCCTGTGGGCGCCGTCATCGCCGATTATGATTTCGGCCCCGGTCCGCAGGACATGAAACTTCTGCAATATGTGGCTTCCGTTTCCACCATGGCCCATGCTCCCTTTATCGCGGCTGCCGACAAGCAGTTTTTCGGGCTGGACTCCTGGGAAGGGCTGCCGAATATGAAAGATTTACACAGCGTTTTTGAAGGCCCGCAATACGCCAAATGGCGTTCTTTCCGCCAGTCGGAAGACTCGCGCTCCGTGGGCCTTACCGTGCCGAAATTTTTGCTGCGCCTGCCTTATGGGCAGGACACGGTGCCCGTGAAATCCTTCAATTTCAAAGAAGACGCCACCGAGTCACAGGGTTTTTGCTGGGGCAACGCTTCCTTTGCTTTTGCGGCCCGCCTGACAGACAGTTTTGCGAAATACCGCTGGTGTACGAACATCATCGGGCCGCAGGGCGGCGGGGCTGTGGAAGATTTGCCGCTGTACCGCTTTGAGTCCATGGGGCAGGAGCAGACAAAAATTCCCACAGAGGTGCTGATTTCCGAACGGCGCGAATTCGAGCTTGCCGAAGAGGGTTTTATAGCTCTGACCATGCGCAAGGGCTCTGACAACGCGGCTTTCTTCTCGGCCAACTCCTGTCAGGCGCCAAAAATTTTTCCCAACACCAAGGAAGGCAAGGAAGCGGAAACAAATTCCCGCCTTTCCACACAACTGCCCTATATGATGATTATGAATCGTCTGGCGCACTATATTAAAGTCATACAACGCGAAAACATAGGCACCTGGAAAGAACGGGAAGACCTTGAAAAAGAATTGAACAAATGGCTAAGCCAGTATGTGACGGAAATGGACAGCCCGGACCCTGTCACGCGCAGCAAACGCCCGCTGCGCCTGGCGCGTGTGGATGTGAACGATGTTGAAGGCAACCCTGGCTGGTATTCGGTATCCATCAAGGCCAGACCGCACTTTAAATACATGGGCGCGAACTTTACCCTGTCGCTGGTCGGCAAACTGGACAAAGAATAGATAATACGGTCTCAACCTTTAAACATTGGAGTATCAGCATGGCTCTTACAGCATACCTGGCAGTAAAAGGAAAAACCCAGGGAGACATCAAAGGCGATTGTCCCCAGGGCGGCGATAAAAAAGACAAAGTTATCGTCTACGGCATTGATCACAATGTAGAAATTCCAAAGGACACGCATACCGGCTTGCCCACGGGCCAGCGCATACATCACCCTTTTACCGTGACCAAACACAAGGACCAGGCCAGCCCCAAACTCTTCAAGGCCTGCTGCACCGGTGAGCAGTGTGATGTTACCCTTGACCAGTACCGCATCAAGCCCGACGGCACGGAAGAGAAATTTTTCACCATCAAACTTGAAGAGGCCATTGTCGTGACCATGAGGGAATACACACCGGTTACCTTTTTGCCTGAAAACAAGCCTTATCACGACATGGAAGAGATTGCCTTCACCTATTCAAAAATTACCTGGACATACAACGACGGTAATATTGAATACGTGGACGACTGGAAAGCCTAAGAACACCTTTTTCCCATCAAACTTTCAATCAGTTCCGGTCCGCCGCTGTCAGGCGGCGGCCGGAGCAGACATAATTTACAGGGAGAAGCCTATGACCGGCGTGGATATCAAGCGTTTACTTGAAAAATGTAATGCCTTTTGCACCCAGGCGCTGTTCGACGCCGCCGGGCTTGCCGTAAACAGAACACATTATGAAGTGGCTGCCGAGCATTTTTTGCTTAAATGCCTGGAAAGCAAAGAGGCGGACGCGGCTTTGCTGCTGGAACGCTACGGCATTGACCGCGCGGCGGCCATCAATGGTTTCGCGCGTTCCCTGGACGCGTTCCGCACCGGCAATTCGGCGAGACCGGGTTTTTCCCCTCTGCTCATTGAAATGCTTGAATCCGCCTGGCTCATCTCATCTGTAGACATGCAGCAACAAAGTCTGCGCTCCGGAGCAGTGCTGCTCGCCTGGCTCAAAAAGCCGGGCTACTACTCGCAAAGCGCGCAAGCTCCGCATTTTGCCGAAATCAACCGGGATGAAGTCGCGCGTAATTTCCGCGTGCTGACGGAAGCCTCGCTGGAAAACGCGCAAACCCCTCTGGAAAGCGAAAAAGGGGATATGGCGGCCGTCTCCGGCGCTGAAGGCTTTATAACCAAATTCTGCGAAGATTTCACGGCCAAGGCCCGCGCCGGTAAAATTGACACCGTGTTCGGGCGTGACGCCGAAATACGTTCTGCGCTGACCATTCTCGCGCGGCGGCGCAAAAATAACCCCATACTTGTGGGTGAGCCGGGCGTGGGCAAAACCGCTGTTATTGAAGGACTGGCCAAACGCATTGTGGAAGGCGATGTGCCGCCGCAGCTTGCGGGAGTAACCCTGCTTTCGCTGGATATGGGTCTGCTGGAGGCCGGGGCGGGTATGAAGGGTGAATTTGAGCGCAGGCTCAAAGGCGTAATTGACGAAATCAAGGGCAGCCCCAAACCCATAGTGCTGTTTATTGACGAAGCGCATATGCTCGTTGGGGCCGGCGGTCAGGCCGGTGGATCGGACGCGGCCAACCTGCTCAAACCGGCGCTCGCGCGCGGTGAGTTGAAAACCTGCGCCGCGACAACCTGGAAAGAGTATAAAAAATATTTTGAAAAAGATCCGGCGCTGGCACGGCGCTTTCAGCTTGTTAGTCTTGAAGAGCCGGACACGCGGACAGCCGGGCTGATTTTGCGCGGTCTGCGCGACAGTTACGAGGCCGCTCATTCTGTGTTCATACGTGACGACGCCATTACCTCGGCCGTAGAATTTTCGCACCGTTTTATCACAGGGCGCTTTTTGCCGGACAAGGCCATTGACCTTCTGGACACGGCTTGCGCCAAAGTCAAAATGAGCCTTACCGTCAAACCCGATGTTCTGGAAGACACGGAACGGGCCATTGCGGCTAATGAACGCGAATTGCACGCCCTGGAGCGTGATCAGCAGAACAATGGCCTTGTGGTGGACGAAAATCAAATACAAGCCCTGCGCGAGACTATAGACGACTTGCGGAAAAAAGCGGCTGCTCTGACGGAAAAATGGGAAAAAGAGCGTGAAGCCGCGCAAAAATTTGTCACTGCCCGCGCGGAGTATCTTGAAGCGTTGAAACAGGAACCGTGTCAGCCGGCGGCTGAAGCAAACAGCGCTGACGCAAAAACGCAGTCGGACGCGCCTGATGAAAAACCGCTCGCAGACGCCGCAACTCTCAAATCCGCCCTTGACGCGGCAAGAGACGCGTATGAAGTCGCTCGCGGCGAAAGCGGCCTGGTCAGTATCGAAGTTACTCCGGATGTGGTGGCAGGCGTAGTATCAGACTGGACAGGCATTCCGGCGGGCAAGGTGGCGCGTGAAGAAGCCGCGCTTGTTTCAGAACTGGACGGACATCTGGCCAAACGCATAAAAGGACAGGACCAGGCCCTGGCCCTGGTGTGCAAAGTAATCAAAGCCGCCAAGGCAGGATTGCGGGCGCCGAACCAGCCCATCGGCGTATTTTTGCTGGCCGGGCCATCGGGCGTGGGCAAAACTGAAACAGGTCTGGCGCTTGCGGACCTGCTCTTTGGGGATGAAGAAAGCGCCATTACCATCAATATGAGCGAATTTCAGGAAAAGCATACGGTATCACGCCTCATCGGCTCCCCGCCTGGCTATGTCGGCTATGGCGAAGGAGGTCTTTTGACGGAGGCCGTGCGCCGTCGCCCGTATAGCGTCGTTTTGCTGGATGAAGTGGAAAAGGCTCACCCGGATGTTCTGAATCTTTTCTATCAGGTCTTTGACAAAGGCGAGTTGACAGACGGTGAAGGCAAAAAAGTCGGTTTCGGCTCAACTGTCATCCTGCTGACCTCAAATCTGGGAACAGATAAACTGCTGGCCGCCGGCGCGCAAACGCCGCCGCCTGCCGGGGAAGAGCTGCAAAAACTTCTGTGGCCTGAGTTTGCCGCCCATTTCAAGCCGGCCTTGCTGGCGCGCATGACTATTGTGCCTTACCTGGGGCTTGACGAAGCCGCGCTCACGCGCATCGCCAACATGAAACTTGCCGCCCTGGGCGAACGGCTGGTAAAAAACAACAAAATTACGCTGCAATACTCCGAGGCGCTTGTCAAAACTATTGTCGCGCGCTGTACCGAGGTAGATACGGGCGCGCGCGCCATTGACCACATCCTCGCGGCCAATGTGCTGCCGCAACTGGCGCAGGCCATACTTGACAAGATGTCGGATGAAAGCGCGCTGCCCCCGTCCCTGAACCTGGACATTGACGAGAGCGGCGCATTCAGTATGCGTTTTTCAGACTGAAAAAGACCATTGGGCCTGTTTCAGCATCAGTTATTTGCCAAAGTGAATTCTGGCCTGAAGGCCTGTCGCTGTGGGGCTGATTTGCGCCCTTGCGTTCATGGCCTGGACAGAGCTATGCGTGTGCGTGAGAATGCGCAAGTGGTTTGATTGCGACAGAATCAGGCTGATGCCGCTAACCTGCGGCAGGTCAACCGGATAGGTCTTTTTCTCAATATTCATAATCCAGTGCTCACCAAGGGACAGCACAAAGGTCGACGGATTTTCAATATAATAACTGTAAGTCTTGGCCGGAACGAACCCCTGTGCTTGCGCCGGCACATAATCAAACTCCAGCACAAGCGTCGCTGTGCCGCCTTCGGTCTGTGTGGAGACGCGCAAGGCTTCGGCCTTGTTGCGTGTAGGGTCAGCGCTCGTCTTTACCCCGGTATGCGGCAGTTGCGCGACGCTCGGTTTTGTTATCGCGGCTTGTGAAATTTCTTTGCTGTGGAAAAGACGCGCGTCTGAACCGATGACGGCAACGTACAGGCCGACCATGCCTGCGCTCCAGCACAGCAGCAGTATGAACTGAATTTTACGTGAATAGAGAAACCACATGGCCCTGTTTCCTAATTAGTTGTGTCGGCGCCCTCAGGCTGTCTGTCCAGTTTGCCCTCAAGAGAAAGCGTAAAATTCACGCCCATATATTTGAAATGAGGGCAGGCAAGCACTGTGACGGCGTACCAGCCAGAATCACCAGCAATTTCTTTAACATCAATTTTTGCCATACGCAAGGGACGCCGGCTGCGGGTAAGAGCGTCCGGCGTATCCATTTCCGTCACATATTGGCTGATCCATTTATTCAACTCACGGGCGATGTCGCCCCGTTCCCGCCATGAGCCCACACTTTCGCGCTGCAACACTTTAATGTAGTGTCCGAGCCTGTTCATAATCATCATATAGGGGAACTGCGTGGAAAGCCTGAAGTTTATTTCCGCTGTAAAGCCTTCTGGAGTTTTAGGAAAAAGTTTCGGCTTCAAAACAGAATTCGCGGAATAAAAAATCGCTCCATGCGTATTCCGGTCGGTAATAAAAGCGATAAAACCCAGCTCGGCAAGCTCGAATTCCCGACGTTCAGAGATGAGTGTCCGGGTAGGGTTTTTGTTTTGAATACCACGCATGGCCTCGAAGCTGCAACAAGGCAGAGCGGTCACCGCCCCGCCGCCGTCCGGACCGATGATATTCACGCACCAGCGGTATTTGGCGAAACTGTCCGCCAGACAGACGCCCAACGCAAAAGCTGTGTTTCCCCAGCAAAAATGGTCTTCATGTTCCGTTCTTTCAATATAGTTGAAAGCGGAGACAACATCAGCATCTTCATTATAGGGCTGACGCAATAAAAATCCGGGCAGTGTAAGCCCCACATAGCGGGCGTTTTCTGATTCCCGGAAAGAGTTCCAGCGCGCGAAACGGGGTGTTTCAAAAATACTTTTGATGTCTGTTATATCCTGGAAATGCCTCCATTCGTCAATGTTGAAAAAACCCTTGCCCGCGGCGGCAAAAAAGGGCGCGTGAGACATGGAGGCCACGGAGGCCGCATAACTCAGCAACTGGATGTCCTGCGCAGCAGCGCTGAATTCATAATCCGCGATAACTGCCGCCACCGGCTGCCCGCCGAACTGTCCGAACTCAGCGGTATACAGATGGCGGTACAGACCGGATTTCACCACTTCCGGCGCGTCCTGAAAATCACTCAACAAGTCTGTTTTGGAAACATTGATGTATTCCACTATGATGTTCTGGCTAAAATCCACCCGGCTGACCAGAAAGTGCAGTCCGCGCCAGGCGGCCTCCAAGGCGAGAAAATCAGGGTGATGCATAATTTCATTAAGCTCTGCCGAGATTTTCTCATCAATCATGGAAGTTACATAGTCCGGCAGCGTATCGGAAAGACGCCCTGCCGCAACAACAGGAGCGGCCAGCCGCAGCAGCGTCCGTAAACCGGCGATGAGCGCGTCGCGCTCTTTGCCTTTTTCAGGGGCTTGCGCGGCCGCGAGAATCCCGTCAAGCGGCGATGGCTGTGCGTTGTTCATCCTCCTGCCCTTTTGCGGTCTGATCCGGCAATACAAACTTATTTGTAAGCATTATTATTCGTCTGCGCAACAGTTATTGTCAATACTTCAGACCTGTTATTTCAAAAAGTATACTTCACCTGCAAACTTCCGGTTACGCCCTCGCGTTTGCCCACATAACCCTGCGCCCCCAAGTCAATGAGCAGGGG
>JAISKK010000120.1 GCA_031260965.1 Desulfovibrio sp.
CGCCGTACTGCATACCTTTTTCCAGCAAAGCCACCACTCCCGGCCAGAGCTGCGTGTCCGGCTCGCCTTTTTTGCCCCGGCCGCGTATCCGCACGGAACCGCCCATCCAGTTGCGACGCAAGGATCCGTCCGTAATATCCGCACTTACTCCAGGCGCGGATTCCCCGTGGAAAAGGGCGCGCATTGCTTCTGCACCGTATTTGGAAAGCGGGGTGGAGAGGCTGATGCCGAAGCGTCCGGCAAAGGCTGCGAGCTGGGTCTTGTAGCGTTCATAGGCGCGTGGGTTTTTCCAGGGGAGCAGGGCGCCTGAATTTATGGACAGACCCCGGTTCGGCGCGATCAGGGCAGGATCAAAATATTCCACCGTGCCCAGACCCAGGCAGCGCTGGCAGGCCCCTTGCGGACTATTGAAGGAAAAAAGTTGCGGAGACAGACGAGGCAGGCTTAGTTTGCATTCCGGGCAGGCGGCGGATGTGGAATAGAGGATGCTGCGTTCTGTTTCTTCCTCCCGGCCCGGGAAGAGGGCAATCAGGTCTCCGTCTCCGTGTTTCAGCGCCAGTTCCACGGAATCCGCCAGACGTCCCCTGATGCCTTCGCGCAGGATCAGCCGGTCAACAACCAACTCGATAGTGTGCTTTTTGTTTTTATCAAGGACGGGCGCGTCTTCCAGGGTGTGGATTTCACCGTTGACCCGCACTCGTGCGAAACCTTCGGCCCTGAGTTTTTTAAAGCGATCCTGATGTGTGCCCTTCTGCATCACGACCAACGGGGCCAGAAGCAGGCAGCGCGTGCCCTCGCCCTGCGAGAGAATATCGCCGATGATCTCGTCCACGCTTCTGGCTTCTATGGGTCTGCCGCAACGCGGACAATACATTTTTCCCAGACGTGCGAAGAAGACGCGCAGAAAATCGTAAATTTCCGTCACTGTTCCCACGGTGGAGCGGGGGTTGCGGGTGGCGGTCCGCTGTTCCAGGGATATTGCCGGGGAAAGTCCTTCGATTTTGTCCACATCGGGTTTGTCCATCTGGGGCAGAAACTGCCGTGCATAGGCCGAGAGGGATTCTACATAGCGCCGCTGTCCCTCGGCGTAAACCAGATCAAAGGCCAGCGTGGATTTGCCGGAACCGGAGGGTCCGCAAATGACGACCAGTTCGTTGCGCGGTATTTCCAGAGTCAGATTTTTCAGGTTATGCTGGCGCGCCCCTTCGATATGGATAACTTCTTTTGACATTGGTATTTTCCGAATTTCAGATTGGCGGATTTTTACGGACAAGAAAGGGGCAAAAGGCCAGAGCTTCAGAACTGAAGGCCCCATCATCCGTGTGCAGGATTAGTGTTTCTTCGCATGTTTGCGTGTCTGTCCCGGAGCGTGTTGCGGACTTCGGTCCCGCTGCAGTCAGCGCAAGTTTCGCCACCTGCCCGGCCTTGGCGCATAAAAAAAGCCTGCGTAACGGGGCAAGACCGGATCTGTCCAGGACCAGAGCCAGTTCTGCAAGGCGCGCGACCGGATAGAGGATTACGAACATGCCGGAATTTTTCAAAGATTTGTATGCCGTCCGGCAGAAAATATCAAGGCTGTCTTTTTCTTCGAAAAGCGCGATTCGCCGCGACAGACTTTTGGGAATCCGCCCTTTTTCCGGCTGACGGTATGGGGGATTGGCCAGAACCAAATCAAACGAGTGCGGGTCAAGATGCGCAAAAAACCCGGAGTCTGCCAGATCGGCGTGGATAATGCGAGAATTGGCGGCAAACCCGAGGCGGGCGGCGTTACGTTTGGCCGCTTGGGCGGGTTCTTCCTGAATCTCAACGCCAGTGACCTGGATGGAAGGCATAAGGCAGAGGGCGGCCAGAGCCGTGACCCCGCAGCCGCAACCCAGATCCAGCAGATGCAGGCCCGGCTTTAAGGGAGCGAAAGAAGCCAGGAGCAGGGATTCGCAGGAGAAGCGGAAAGAGCCGGGGCTTTGCGTAAGCCCGCGCGGAAAAAAAGCCCTGGCGGCATCTGCGGTTTCCAGATTTATCTCCATTTTTTTCTTGCCCGCTTCGGAGTCTTTTTGTTAAAAAAAACTTATGCCTTACAACAACGTGGCTATTGACGTTTCCGAATTCGCTCCGCATGAGGAGTTGCGCATCAGCGTGACCCCTTATAGCGCTGAAGAAGTGATCAGACAATTCTTATCCCTGTACGCCAACCTGGATTTTGAAGAAGAACTTGGCCGGATTGGGGTGGGACGATTCAATTTTTTTCAGCGCCGGAAATATTTGCGGGAATTCAGGGCCCTGTGCATAGCGCTTTGGGGGCTTGCTCTGCAAAAGTCCTTTCCAAATCAGGCGGCCATTTTTTTCGCCGCTCTGCGTGAAAGCGCGTGGATACTGGCGGATGGCAGCAGCAGGGCAAAAAAGCTGGCTGCCCGAGTTGACGTTTATGTGGAATTGCTTGACGCGAAAAAAGATGCGGATTTTTTGCCCGTAGCCGAGTACATGGCCGGGATCATGTCCGTGAAGCCAAGCATGTTTGCCCGCCTGCGCCTTATCCTGTCCCTGCGTGTCCGAAATCTCTATACGCTGATTTTTGACAAGCTGGTGTGAATTGCAAAGTCTTTGCTTGTGTAACGGCAACCTGGCCTGGGGAGGAGGTGAGGTCTGGCATTTAAATGCCGCCCGTTCGCTTGCGGCCAGGGGTTTGCGGGTCATGCTGCTCTGCCGTGCGGGCAGCGAACTGCACAAGCGGGCCGGGGCGGAAAAGGGTTTTGAGCTTTATTGTCTTGCCCCTGCTCGCCTGTCTTTTCTCAATCCCCTGTATATGTTGCGCCTGTTTTGCTTTTTGCGGGCTCATAGACCTGATGCTTTGATCCTGAATCTGCCTTCGGATCTGAAGGCGGCGGCGCCCATGGCCAAAGCGGTCGGGGTCAGGCAGATCATCTACCGGCGGGGGAGTGACCTGCCCGTGCGTGATTCTTTCCTTAACCGCCTGCTTTACGGGCGGATCATAAACAGGCTCATTGTTAATTCCGAAGCCACCCGGCGTAGTGCGCTGGTCAATAACCCCTCTTTGATCCCTCCCGAGCGCATCAGCGTTCTGCCGAGCGGCCTGGATTGCGCGGCCCTGGACGCGGCCCTGACCGCGGCCAAAAATGCGCAACAAGTCGCGGCCCTGGACGCGTCCAAAAACGCGCAGCAAGTCGCGGCCCTGAGCGCGGAGCAGGATGCGCAACAAGACGCGACCCAAGATGTGAAACAAGTCGCGGAGCGAAAAATAAAGCGCGATCTTCCCTCTTCCTTGCGCCATGCGCCGCCCCGGCCTTTTATTATCGGCAACGCCGGCCGTCTGACCCGGCAAAAGGGCCAGCACCTGCTCCTGCGCCTTGCCGCCAGATTGTGCAAAGCGGACTTTTCCTTTCGTCTGATCATTGCCGGGAGCGGGGATCTGGAAGGTCGCCTCAAAGAACTTGCGCGGCGTCTTGGAGTAGACGACAAGGTGATCTTCACCGGCTTTCTGGAAAATCTGGCCCCTTTCTGGACGGGCATTGATATTTTTATTTCAAGCTCTCTCTGGGAGGGGTTCGGCAATGTCATACTGGAGGCGGGTCTGGCCGAAAAGCCGGTTTTCGCTTTTAATGTGAGCAATCTGCCGGAGCTGGTGGCGCAGGGGGAGAACGGCTTGCTTTTCCCCCTGCCCGCAGGAGCGGAAAAGGTCGGAGGGGGGGACAGCGAGTGGGAAACGGACCCCGGGCTTTATCCGGAACTCGACGATCTGGCTGTGGCGGTAATGAAACTTGCCGCGTATCCGGATGTGGCCAAAGGTATGGGTCGCAAAGGTCGGGAACGGGCTCTCGGTTACGGGCAGGAGTTGTGCATGGACAGGTTGATGCGTCTGCTTGCCGGTCCGGATCTCACAGCGCCATAGCCTTTGGACAGGTCACAATCTGTCTGGACTTAAAACGTCCTTGCCGCCATGGGGGATCATAAGTTATAAGGTTGTGAAAATGTTTATATGAGGCGCGCATGGCTTATTTTCGCTATCTGAACAAGCTGGAAGATTTGCTGGGAACCTTTGCCCGGGATCATCGCTGGCTTATCCTGATCAACGCAGACCCGGACGCTATGGCCTCGGCCATGGCGTTAAAGCGCGTTCTCAGCCGCAAGGTGCAAACGGCGGAGATTGCCAAAGTCAACGTCTTGTCCCGTCCGGATAATCTGGCCCTCGCGCACTACACTCATATACACATGCTGGATTTTGACGAAGATTTGCCAGGATCATTCGATCACTTTGCCCTGGTGGACTCCCAGCCGGATCACCATCCTGCCTTCAAATCAATTCCCTTTACCGTGATTGTGGATCACCACCCCCTGCCCGAGCATCCCATTACGGGAGTGCCTTTTGTGGAGATTCGCCCGGAATACGGGGCTACAAGCACTTTGATGACGGAGTTGCTCTATAATTTGAAAATCCGCCCCGGCAAGCTGCTGGCTACGGCCCTGCAATTCGGCATAAAAACGGACACGGGCAATTTTGAACGCCATTTTTCCGATGTCGATCTGCGCGCCTTTCGCTATCTGGCCCGTACCGCTGATCAGCATCTGCTTTTGCGTATAGCGCGCAGCGAGTACCACGAGTCCTGGCTTGCGACTTTTGCCAAGGCCTGCACGGTTCTTTACGCTTTGGGTTCTTCCGGTCGCTACGCCTATGTGGGGGAAGTGGACAACCCGGACATCCTGGTGAATATTGCGGACTTTTTCATGCGGGTCTACGAGATACGCTGGGCGGCGGTCTGCGGACGTTATAACGACACCCTTGTGGTAATTTTTCGGGGTGATGGGATTTCGCGTAACCTGGGTATTTTTTCCCGGCAGGCTTTTGGGGATCTGGGGTCGGCGGGAGGGCACAAAACCATGGCCAGAGCGGAGATGCCCGTCCAGGCCGCCCAGGACGAAGATATTGAACTTTTTATCTGGAAGCGGCTGACCAAACTCGTGCCTTCGGCCCGGCGGAGCGGCAGAACCTGGCCTATGGACGGAGCTTCCAAGAAGACCACAGATTAGGGAGAATTTATGCCCCGCAGTATTACCTGGCACGGACACGCAAATTTTCAGATCCGGACCCCTGGCTGCAATATTCTGATTGATCCCTTTTTCGGCGGCGCGCCCGCGCCTGCTGAAATTTTGCGGGGCAACGACAGACCGGATTTGGTGCTGGTTACCCACATGCATGCGGATCACTACGGTGAAGCCGTTGCCATATGTGCAGCTTGCGGGGCCATGCTCGGCGGGGTGGTCGGGCTGGTTGAGGTTTTGCAGGAACAGGGAGTGCCTGCCGCGCAAATCCTAAACGGCATCGGTTTCAACATCGGCGGGACGGTAAAAGTTAAGGGCGTGGATATTACCATGACCGAGGCCTTTCACAGCAGCGAGGCCGGGGTGCCCACCGGCTTCATTATTCGTCTCGACGACGGGTATGCGATATACCATGCCGGGGACACCGGCGTCTTCGCCAATATGGCCGTGTGGGGTGATTTGTTTGCCTTGGATTTGGCCCTTCTCCCGGCGGGCGGGCTTTTCACCATGGACGGCAGGCAGGCCGCCCGGGCTGCCGCCATCTTGAAATGTAAAGCCGCCGTGCCCATGCACTGGGGCACTTTCCCCGTCCTTGCGCAGAATACGGATGAATTTGAGAGCGAGCTTGCTGTTCAAGCCCCGGACTGCCGTTTCGTAAGAATGCTGCCCGGACAGAGCTTGAGCCTTCCCGCTTGAGCGCATCGTTCGGACCAATTATGTCAGCCGCAGGGAGAAGAGTTTTCTGAAGCAGATTTTGTCCATAACCCAGGGAAACCTGTTGCTGTTCAGGCGTTGTCTCAAATATTTCATGCCCTATACGGTGCACATCTTCTTCGCCTGCATCTTCATGACTACGGCGGGCTTGTGTGACGCCTATATCGCCTGGCTGGTCAAACCGGCCCTTGATGAAATATTTATCAACGCGGATGCGCATTACCTCCTATTGATCCCGCTGGCTTTTGTGGGAATTACCTTTTTGAAGGCCACCATGAAGCTGCTGCAGAATTATCTCATGCAGTATGCCGGGCTGAAGGTTCTGGAAGTGTTGCGTGATGAGATGTACAACAAAATAATCATGCTGCCGGTGAATTTTTTTGACAGCTCCAGGGTTGGCATCCTGATGTCCCATATTGTTAATGATGTTGGGCTGATTCGTTCAAGCATGCCGGCCGTCGTCACCCTTATCCGTCAGGTCATAACCTTGATCAGTTTGGCCGGAGTGGTTTTTTACCAGAATTTTGAACTGGCGCTTTGGTCTTTTGTGTGCATGCCCCTGATCGTGATCCCCTTTGTCTATTTTGGCCGGCGCATTCGCAAATTGAACAGGAAAGGACTTGAGCTGACGGGAGAGATAACTGTACTGTTGCAGGAGATTTTCAGCGGCATAAGGGTGGTGAAGGCCTTCAGCACGGAAGACCACGAAACAGCGCGGTTTACGGTTGAAAACAGACGGGTTCTGGATTTGGGCATGAAAACCTCTATAGCCGGCGAGGGGGCAAGAGTCAGCATTGAGCTTGTCGCTGCCGCCGGCGTAAGCCTGGTCCTCCTGATCGGAGGCATGCAGGTCATAGACGGCAAACAAAGCCCCGGAACCTTCTTTTCCTTTATCACGGCACTGATGCTGATGTATGAGCCGGTAAAAAAATTCAACGGCGCGAATTTCGGTATTCAGACGGCCCTGGCCGGAGCGGAGCGCGTTTTCGGCCTTTTGGACAACCCTGTCCTGAATGCGGAAGAGAGCGGTGATCTGCAGGTGGAGTTGCCTTTCCGGGAAATGGCTTTCGAAAATGTCAGCTTTTGCTACCCGGATGGAACAAAGGCTTTGGATCAGGTATCTTTTTCTGTAAAAGCAGGGGAAAAATTTGCACTTGTCGGCGCGTCAGGGGCAGGTAAGAGCACTTTTGCCAACCTTATTCCGCGTTTTTATGATCCCCGGGAAGGGCTTATCACTCTGAACGAGATTCCCTTGCGCGAATACGCGCTGTCTTCCTTGCGTGAAACAATATCCATGGTGTCCCAGGAAACTTTTCTCTTTAACATGAGCTTCAGGGATAATATACTTTACGGGGTTCCGGGCGCGGACGAGGAGAAAATGAAGGCTGCTTCTGCCGCTGCCTATGCCGCTGCCTTTATCGAAGCCACGCCAGCCGGTTATGATACGATCATCGGCGAACGGGGAGTAAAACTCTCCGGCGGGCAGAAACAGCGCCTTGCCATTGCCCGCGCCCTGGTTAAGGATGCCCCGCTGTTGATCCTGGACGAAGCGACCAGCGCGCTGGATTCCGAATCCGAGCGCATTGTGCAGGCGGCTCTTGAAAACCTAATGGTCAATCGCACGAGCATTGTTATCGCCCATCGCCTGTCTACGGTGCTTGACGCGGATTGCATTCTGGTTATGGACAAGGGCAGGGTGGTCGCCCAGGGAAAGCATGAGGAACTTCTGACGCAAAGCCCGGTTTATGCCAAACTCTGCGCCATGCAGTTCAATGCCGCCAAGACAATGGCCGGTGAAGATCAAGCTGATGACATTTCCCTCGAATAATTTTTAATTAAAAAATCCGGGTGTTGCATGGAATATTATGATCAGGCGGAAACGTGGGACAGGCAGACGATAGAACGCACCCAGCTTGTGCGGCTGAGGAATACTCTGACCCAGGCTTTACGGTCTCCTTTTTACCGGGACCGGTTTGAACGCGCGGGCCTTGCCCCGCAGGATATGCGCAGTCTGGCAGATTTGGAGAAAATACCCTTCACCAGCAAGGAAGACCTGCGCGCTGCCTATCCCTACGGACTGGTGACCGTGCCTATGGAGGAACTGGTGCGTTTTCACGCCTCCAGCGGTACTACGGGTGCTCCCGTGGTCGTTTGCCACACCCAGGACGATCTTGATTCCTGGGCGGATCTTATGGCTCGTTGTATGTATATGGTCGGCATTCGCAGAAGTGACGTTTTCCAGAATATCGCCGGCTATGGTCTTTTCACCGGCGGCCTCGGCATTCACAGCGGAGCCGAGCGCCTGGGCTGTCTGACCATCCCCGCCGGGACCGGCAATACACGTCGCCAGTTAAAGCTTTTGCGCGATATGCGGGTGAGCGCCCTGCACATTATTCCCTCATACGCACTTTATCTGGGCAACGCCCTGCTTGAGGAAGGCGAGGACCCGCGTTCCCTGCCGCCGCGCATCGCTCTGGTGGGCGCGGAGCCGCATACAGAAGAGGCGCGGCGGCGCATTGAGGATCTGCTTGATCTCAAAGCCTATAATTCTTATGGGCTTTCCGAGATGAACGGTCCGGGCGTTGCCTTTGAATGCCTGGAACAGAATGGGCTGCATGTGTGGGAAGACGCCTATATCGCTGAAATAGTGGATCCGAAAACAGGCGAAGCCGTGCCGGAAGGAGAACCCGGCGAGTTGGTCATGACCACGCTCTGCCGACGGGGGATGCCGGTGATTCGCTTCCGCACCCGGGATTTGACGCGTTTTCTTCCCGGCGACTGCCCTTGCGGCCGCAAGCACCGCCGTCTGGATCGCATTGCCGGGCGCGTGGACGATATGCTGATAGTCAAGGGCTGCAACATCTATCCCATGCAGGTAGAGCAAATTCTCATGAGTTTTCGGGAGGTTGGCGAAAACTATCTGATTATCCTGGAGAACGAAGAGAACATGGACCGAATGCGTGTGCAGGTTGAAGTGCGCAGTGAATTTTTTGTCGAAGATATGCGCGCCCTGACATCTCTGCAGAGAAAAATAGCCGGCCGCCTGCGCGATGAAATACTGATTACCCCCAAAGTGGATCTGGTGCAGCAGAATTCTCTTCCCCGCATCGAAGGCGGCAAGGCCAGACGGGTTGAAGACCGACGTTTTGCAAAGTTATGAGCACGGACATCGCGCGGCGAAACTCTCCGCCTGTGGCGGATAAATCCGTTGCTGGGCGCGTTAATTTGCTGGACCTGACCCTGGATGAATTGACGCGCTTCATCCAGGAACTGGGGCAGCCGGCTTTTCGGGCCCGGCAGCTCTGGAAATGGATTTGGGCCAAGGGGGAGAAAGACTTTTCCCGCATGAGCGATCTGGCCCTGTCGTTGCGCGCGGCTCTGGAAGAAAGCGCCTGTGTAAGCCGGCCCGAGGTTCTGGTCAAGCAGGAGTCCTGCGACGGCACTGTGAAGTTTCTTTTGCGCCTTGCAGACGGTGGAACGGTGGAGAGCGTCATTATCCCCTCCGAGTCCCGCCAGGGCAAAGAGCGTCTTACCCTGTGCCTGTCCTGCCAGGTAGGTTGCGGTATGGGCTGCACCTTCTGCAGTACCGGCGGCATGGGTTTTACGCGCAACATGACCATGGGCGAGATTCTCGGACAGGTCCTCGTCGCCGGAGATTATCTGCGCAATATCCCTGGTGGGCAGCCTTTGCGTAATCTTGTCTTCATGGGCATGGGAGAGCCGCTTTTAAACCTCAGCGAGGTGCTGCGCAGCCTTGAGACCCTGAACAGCGCGTCCGGACTTTCCTTTTCACCGCGCAGGATTACGGTTTCCACATGCGGTATGCGGCAAGGGCTTAAAGAACTGGGCGAGTCCGGACTTTGTTATCTGGCCGTGTCCCTGCATGCCCCAAATCAAGCCCTGCGCGAAAAAATTATGCCCAAAGCGGCTCGTGGCCTTCCTCTTGATGACCTGCTGACCGTGTTGCGCAACTATCCATTGCGCGCGCGCGAGCGCCTGACTTTTGAGTACCTGCTTTTGGGTGGGGTAAACGACTCCGCAGCCGAAGCGGCGGAACTGGCCAAAATTATGTCCAGAATTAAGGGGAAACTCAATCTTATCCTCTATAATCCGGTTCCCGGCTCTCCCTACAAAGCCCCAGATACAGAGACGGCCCAAGCCTTCGCGCACTATCTGCAAAACAAAAATATCACCGCCACCCTGCGCAAAAGCAAGGGACAAGATATTATGGCCGCCTGCGGCCAACTGCGGAGCGCGGAAAAATCTTAACTATTTGTAATAATTAATTCAATTGCTTTATCATATTCAAAATTGATTATATTTTGTTCAATGTCCGCAATGAGTTCTTTTTGTTTATGGGCAAGATTCATTGTTGAATACTCTGCGAGCAAACTGTTGATAGTTTGAATATCCATAGACTGCAAGGCATTTTTCAGAATATCAAATTTAAACATAGAAATATCTGTTATATCGTTTATATCAAAATGGACATCATGTAACGCTATTTGAATTGACTTAAGTAAAATATCCAATTTATATAGAAAATTATCTGTTTCAGCCGTCAATAAATCAAGATTTTTTAGGGATGAAGCCATTTCAAGTCGATAAGCAAGTTGTGAAAATTCTTTATTGACGCCTATTGTCCGTGATGTTCCTTTAAGCGTGTGCAAAATTATAGTGTATAATTCGAAATCCTTGGTATCCAGGGCATCTTTTATTTGTTCATAGCGTTTTTTGGAATCACGATAAAATTCAAATAAAATATCACGATAGACCATAATATTTCCACCCACATTATTAATGCCGAGAGAAACATCAATGCCGTCAATATGAAAAACATCTAACTCATCAGGCTCATGCACAACAGCCAATTTTGAATCTAAGTCAGGCAAAAACGCATGCTTTTCAACAGGAATCCATTTTTCCAATATTTGTTCAAGCTTATGCAAATCAATTGGTTTTGAAAGAAAATCATCAAAACCGTTTTGTAAAAAAAACTCTCTTTGTCCGGAGACGGCATTTGCCGTCAGCACGACTATCGGCAACTTCGTCTGATATGTCTTCACTACATTTAATTTTCTAATTTCAGCAGTGGTTTTAATGCCATTTTTTCCGGGCATCATATGATCTATAAAAAGGAGATCATAGTGATGATCTTGCACAGCTTGAATTGCCGCGTCGCCGGTCATGCAGGTATCGACCTGAATGCCGTATAGGGAAACCAGCTCTTTCGCGACCCTCAGGTTTGATTTCACATCGTCGACAATCAGAACATGAGCGGTGGGCGCTGAAAAGGTTGCGTGGGGTTGTTCATCCGTGGAATAAGGAGAGACACTGTCGACGGTTCCATTCAACACGTTCGCCAATGTGGCAGTATATGCCGGCAACAAGATAGTGGAGATGCCGGAAAAAGCAGTAAATTCGCCGAACTCCATCATGACGACGATTTGTGTTTGGAGCAGCGCGTGTTCAAAAGCCGTAAGGCAATCCATGGCATAGCATGAAGATATAAACGCGAAGTCATAGTTGTCGGATTCTAATTCTGTCATAAAAGTCTTAAAAGAATCCGCAGCATACGGGGGCTTTGAAAGCCCCAAATCTTTGAAGGCACGAAGTAAAGAGTATTTTTGTAAATCTCTATCCTCATAGAGCAAAATATTTTTCTGATCAGCATTATTAACAGACGCCAGCGGATCGTCAAATGAATATTGTTGCCTGACGGTAGCAATAAATGTAGATCCTCTGCCATATACACTCTCTACAGAGAGTTTTCCGTTCATCATAGTACATAATGTATTGGTAATTGCTAATCCGAGTCCTGTACCTTCAATTTTTTGCGTATTCTCAAGGTCGAGTCGCATAAATTCAATGAACAGCTTATCAATATCATCTTGCTTGATGCCGATTCCGGAATCTTTGACTCTGAATAATAAATTTACAGTATTACCCTCATTATAAACTGCAGTTATAGTGAGAGA
The DNA here is from genome assembly GCA_031260965.1 of Desulfovibrio sp. GTDB lineage: Bacteria > Desulfobacterota > Desulfovibrionia > Desulfovibrionales > Desulfovibrionaceae > Frigididesulfovibrio. Next base: position 11,745 of record JAISKK010000120.1, read on the forward strand.
AATAAATCCTTTATTTGTATATTTTGCTGCATTTGAAAGTAAATTTAATAAAATTTGTCGAACACGTACTTCATCACCAATCAATTCAGCAGGAATATTAGGATCTGCATTAACGATAAAGTCTATTGATAGTTTATCTGTAAGACGTATACGCATTACATTGATAATATCATTGAGTAGAGATGAAAAATCGTAGGGTCTCACTTCAAGATTAAATTGTCCGGAACTTATTTTTGTAAAATCCAGGATATCGTTAATAATTGAAACCAGAGATTCGCCGGATTGCTTGATAATGCTAACAAAATCTTTAATCTCATGTGAAATATATTTCTTGAGTATGAGATCGGACATCCCGATAATAGAATTCAAAGGAGTGCGTATCTCATGGCTCATATGAGCTAGAAAAGTTGATTTGCTGATATTTTCTTCGTCAGATCGCGATTTTTCCATACTCAAACGAATTATAAAATAGCTTGAACTAACCAGTAAAATAAAACAGATTATGGAAAGAATAGCAGCCATCAAGTATACATCTTTGAAATATAGATCACTGGGGGTTGAAAGACCTATGTACCATCCGTTCCGCATTTGTTTGTAGAATGTGATTGTTTGAATGCCGTTGCTGTTGCTCAGCTCAAAGTTGGAAACCGACTTGACGCCGCTTTGCAGCAGATCGGCCAGACGGGCATGCCCCGGGCTTAAGTCTCTCATGCGTGTGCCGATAAAACGATCGTCGACATAGGCGGCATAGATAAGGTCGTTAGTCAGAAGGGAACCGTAGCCGCTTTTTGCCAGCCGCAACCCGGAGGCAGCTTCCGCGATCGTGGTCAGGGGAATATCAATACACAATACCCCGCGAAATTCTCCGTCAGCATTGTGCAAAGTTTTTGCCAAGGTTATAATAAAGATGCCCGTGCGCGAATCAACATAGGGAGGGATGAGGACAATACTTCCAGGTTGCTCCATGGCCTCTGTGAACCAGGGGCGTCTTTGCGCAGAGAAATCTTCCGGTGGCGTCCAATGGTCGCCTGCCAGAAATTGATCATTTATATAGCCGTAAAGATAAAGATCTTCCGGTATAACGCTGTAGTGTAAAAAATTTGTATATAGTTCAACAATTTTTGATTTGATGTGTTCAACTGTTTGTTTGTCCAGATCTCTTTGCACTACAAATGATGCCGCATGAAGTATAATTGACAGTTCATTAATCTTCGCTGATTCTGTAATCTCTGCAACGTCTAATGTTTCCTCCGCATTCATCATGATTTGTCTTTCGACAATATTGCTTGCAAACTTATAGCTTATAGTAACTATTAAAATACAAAACACAAATACAAAAAATAGTTTTTTGGCATTTAGAAGTATAATATTTTTAGGAAACATGATACAGCCTTTTAAAAGTTTTTACTAGGCTTGTTGAAAATGATCCGCAGCGGCTATAAATACCTCGGAAATTGCAGGATCAAAATGCGTGCCGCATCCATCGGCAATAATTTTAACAGCTTCCTCGTGAGTAAATGCCTTTTTGTACGGTCTGTTGGAGACAAGGGCGTCATATACATCAGCAAAGGCCATCAGCCGCCCCGGAAGCGGTATCTCGTGTCTCGCCAATGCGTAAGGATAGCCGGAGCCGTCCCATTTTTCATGGTGCATGCCTGTCATGATTTTTGAATATGTCAGAAAAGTGCTTTCGTCAGAGGCGAGCTGAATTTTATCAACCACAGCCTCGCCAAAAGTTGTATGTTTCTTCATTTCAGCAAATTCTTCAGGCGTCAAACTGCCAGGTTTTAAAAGTATAGTGTCTCGGATGGCAACTTTGCCAATGTCGTGTAATTGTGAAGACTGCAATAATAAATTAATGTCCCAATTTTCCATTATATCAATATAAACATGCTGTTTGAACATTGCGTCAATCAATATTTTAAGAATATGTTGTACGCGTTCAATATGATCACCTGTAAAAGCGTCTCTGAATTCAATAAGGTTGCCTATAGCACTTAGTATTGAACTCTGTAATGCTAAAATTGTACTTGTTTTTTTAGCAACCAAGCCATATAGATTGTTATTAAGCTCTTTAAGTTCATATTTTTGTGCTTCAAGTTGCATAACAACTTCAATTCGTTTTAAGAGCAGGGGAGGAGAAAAAGGTTTTGCTATATAATCGACAGCTCCCAAGGATAACCCTTCTAATTCATTTTTTACATCTGATTGTGATGTTAAAAATATAACGGGGATATGCATCGTACTTATATGTGCTTTGAGAGTTTTTATCACCTCATAGCCATTCTGTTCAGGCATCATAACATCCAGAAGGATCAGATCCGGCATGGCAGTGCTCTTCTGCAGAAACTCGAAAAGTTTTACGCCACTTGGCATGGTGAACACATTATATGCCCCCATGAGAGTGTTTCTGGCGAGTTTGAGGATCATCGGGCTGTCGTCGACGATGATGATTGTCTTTCGTTGGGTGGTCATGAGAGGGTCTCCATATAAATGTTTTCTTGGAGTGTGGATTCACCTTGAAACGTCCCAGCAGACGCGTCAGCGCAAATACAATACGCCGCGCATCGTGGACACATCCCAATGACCAAGAGTTTTGCCCACCCAACGACTGGGGAGGAGGGCTATGCAAGCATCAGATTTTTTTCTTTTGCTATGGGCTGACTTTTGGCGGCTTGCCGCCTGCACTGACCGGTTGTATAATTGGCGGGTTTCATGCGATTCTTCTGTGGCGATGGCGTTTAGAGTCGCTTGCTGCAACCAAATCTCCAAGGCAAAAAATACTACCAGAAATATGCCGGCGAGTCTATCACAGAACAGGGATTTTAGCATAGCGGGTCATGCAAAAACCAAATCCTGCCCGCCGACAGGCGAATTGACGTTAACGGCACTCGCCTGTTAGAAATAAATAAAGCGAATTCGGGAGAGAGCAAACAATGTCCATGTCCCGCAACAGGCACATAATGCAACGCCTTGCCTTTTTTTGTGTCCTTGCCTTGCTCTTTCCGCCAAAGGCCGGGGCAGAGACAGATTCTCCGGCTTACGGCGATACCCGGATCAGCGCCATGATCGGGGAGCCTTCCAATCTCATTCCCTATCTGTCCTCAGATTCATCATCCAGCGAAGCAGCCGGCCATTTTTATGTAGCTCCTCTGAAATATGACCGGGACTTGCAGGTTATACCTTTTGCCGCCGAGAGCTTTGAGGTTCTGGAGGACGGTTTGCGTCTGCGTTTTACCCTGAAAAAAGGCGTATACTGGGAAGACGGGGTGGAACTGAGCGCCGATGACGCCGAATTTACCTATCGGATGATGATTGATCCGCAAACACCCACCGCCTATGCCGGAGACTTCAAGATCATCAAAGAATTCAAAAAGCTGGATCGCTATAGCTTTGAAGTGGTCTACGAAAATCCTTTCCCTCGTTCTCTGAATACCTGGATGGGTGCGCTTTTGCCCAAACATGCCCTCGAAGGACAGGATCTACGTAACACGCCGCTGATACGCAAACCCTTGAGCAGCGGCCCCTATATTCTGCGCGAATGGGAGCCGGGCGCCAAACTTTCCATGACCGCCAATGCGCATTATTTTCTGGGACGTCCCTATATTGACCGTCTGCTTTACCGCATCATCCCGGACGTGACCACGATGTTCCTGGAACTCAAGGCCGGCAAACTGGACGTGATGGGATCGCTAACCGGCCTGCAGTATCGCTATCAGTCCCAGGAGACGGCCTTTCAACAAGAATTCGGTCTCTACCGCACCCTGGCTTCGGCTTACACTTATATGGGCTATAACCTTAAAAGCCCGATCTTTGCCGATGTTCGCGTGCGCCGGGCCATTGCCCATGCGGTGGACAAGACGGAGATAATAAAGATGGCTCTTCTGGGGCAGGGCGAGCCCACTATCGGCCCCTACAAACCGGACGCCTGGGCTTATAATCATAATATTAAAGATTACGGTCATGATCCAGGCAAAGCACGGGCCCTGCTGGAGGAGTCCGGCTGGAAAAGAGGTCGGAGCGGACTGCTGGAAAAGGACGGACAGCCCTTTTCCTTTACTTTACTTACCAACCAGGGCAACGAGCAGCGCGTAAAAACGGCGGTCATCATTCAGAGCCAACTCAAGGAACTCGGCATAGAAGTCAAGATCCGCAGTGTGGAATGGGCCTCTTTCCTTAAACAGTTTGTATTGCCTGGATATTTCGACGCCATTATTTTGGGCTGGACTCTTCCCCAGGACCCGGACGGCTACGATGTGTGGCACTCCTCACGCCGGGAAGGGGGACTGAATTTTATCGGCTATGCGGACAGCGAGGCCGACACCTGCCTTGAAGCCGCGCGTTCCACTCTGGATCAGACCGTCAGGAAAAAATATTACGACCGGTTTCAGGAGATTTTGCATCGGGATCAGCCTTATTGCTTTCTCTATGTGCCCTATGACATTTCAGCCGTGCAGAGGCGTTTTCGCGGTATCGATCCCGCGCCGGCGGGCATTTTTCACAACACGGAAAAATGGTGGGCGCCCCTTGACGAACAGCGCTACAGGATGAGTCCCGGATGATCCGTATCCAGGAAATACTGGATAAGGTAGGCGAATACCATAACCAAGAGCAGGCGGATTTGGTCCGCAAGGCTTACGTTTACGCGGCGGCCGCCCATTCCGGACAGGTGCGTCTTTCCGGCGAACCCTATCTTTCCCATCCCTTGGCCGTTGCCTATACCCTGGCATCCATGCGCATGGACGGACACACTGTGGCCGCTGGTTTTTTGCACGACACGGTGGAGGATACCAAGGTCAGCAGCGCGGACATCAGGGAGAATTTCGGGGAGGATGTGGCCGCCCTGGTGGACGGGGTGACAAAAATAAGTCTGCTCAGTTTTGACAGCAAAGAGGCGCAGCAGGCAGAGAATATACGCAAGATGCTTTTGGCCATGAACGAGGACTTACGCGTAATCTTTGTCAAACTCGCGGATCGCCTGCATAATATGCGTACCCTGGAATTTATGAAGCCGGAAAAACAGCGGCGTATTTCCCAGGAAACAATGGACATTTACGCCTCGCTTGCCAACCGCCTGGGCCTGCACCGGATTAAGCTTGAACTGGAGGATTTGAGTTTCCGCTTTTTACATCCGGATTCTTACGGGCATATCGCGGGCTGGATTGAGCGGCACAAGGCGACAGATACCGAATATATCGCGGATGTGATCCGAATCTTGAATGATGTCCTGCAACGTAACGGCGTCAAGGCGCAAATCAAAGGCCGGATCAAACAGATTTACAGCATTTTTCGTAAGATGAACGCCCAGAATCTTTCGCTTGACGAAATGCACGACATTATCGCCTTTCGGGCCATAGTTCCGGAGATGAAAGACTGCTACGCGGTGCTCGGTCTGGTCCACGCTACCTGGAAACCGGTGCCGGGGCGTTTCAAAGACTATATTTCCATGCCCAAGGCCAATATGTACCAGAGTCTGCATACGACGGTCATCGGTCCCAAAGGCGAGCGCATGGAGATTCAGATTCGCAGTGAAGAAATGGACAATCTCGCGGAAAACGGAGTGGCATCGCACTGGCTTTATAAGGAAGGCGGACGCATCAAGGCCAGAGATGTAAAAGAATTCAACTGGTTGCGTGAAATGCTGGATTGGACCAGACTGGAGGGCAATTCCCAGGAATTCATGCGTTCCCTGCGCTTCGGCCTTTTCAAGGATGAAATTTATGTGTTCACTCCGCGCGGCAAGGTGCTGGAACTGCCGGAAAACGCGACCCCGGTAGATTTCGCCTATCAGGTCCACACGGAGATCGGGGATCACTGTGCCGGAGGAAAGGTCAACGGTCGTCTCGTCCCCCTGTCCACGCCCCTGAAAAGCGGGGATACGGTAGAGATTATAGCCGCTCCCAACCATCATCCCAGCCGGGACTGGCTGAAATTCGTCAAGACAGCCAAGGCCAGAACGCGCATCCAGAATTTTACCCGCACCGAGGAAAAGGAACGCAGCATTTCTCTGGGGCGGGAAATGCTGGAAAAGCAGGGCCGCAGACTGGGCATCAATGTTCAGAAAGCCGTAAAAGACGGCTCCCTGCAAAAATGCGCCCTGGATTTGAATTTCAAAGACATCGACACTTTGCTTTCCGCTGTGGGATACGCCCGCATCACCCCGCGCCGCGCTTTGCATCTGCTTTTGCCCAAGATTGAGGAAACCCCAAAAGAAATGGAGAAGGCCGATTCCAAACATCCGGCTGAAGGAAGCGGCAAACCTGCCGGCGGCGGCAAGGCGGACAGCGTGGTCATCAAGGGCATCGACGATATGCTGGTGCGTTTTGCCAAGTGCTGCAACCCGGTGCCGGGTGACGCCATCATCGGCTATATCAGCCGGGGGCGGGGGGTGGCCGTGCATACCGCGGACTGTCCCACGGTCAGCCAGATGGAGCCGGAGCGGCTTTTGTCCGTGTATTGGGAGGGCGGGGGCGAAACCCAGCCTTTCCCGGCCCGCATCCGTATTTTGTGTAAAAACGAGCGGGGAGTTCTGGCCAAAATAGCCGGGGTCATGGAGACTTCGGGCGTGAATATCGATTCCGGCTCTTTCCGCTCCGGCATAGACGGACGCACGGAGTTGGAAATGCTGATTGAGGTCGCGGATATAGCGCAGCTTCTGCTGACCATGGACCGTCTGCACAAGGTGGACTCTGTGCTGGAGGTGTCGCGTACAACTGCGTCCGCAGGCGGAGAGGGGCGGTAAGACGAAGGCGGTGAAGCCTGCCCTGGCGCATCTGGCTTGAGATTGTCGCTTGCGGCAGGTAAAGCCTGCCTGATTTCAATATCGCGGCGAGGCTTTGTCCGCAGAACAAAGTGCCGCGCAATGCGGCTCTTTGTTCTGCGGGGAGATCGCAGGCAACTTATTGTCTGTTTACGGTGATGGAACGGGAGAGGGGCTGTTCCTGCGCCTTGCGGGGCAGAATAATGGTCAGCAGCCCGTTTTTATGATCCGCTGCGATGGCGGATTCATCCACATCTTCCGGGAGCGTCAGGGTGCGCGTAAAACTTCCGTAAACGCGTTCCGTATAAAAACCGGCGGCGGGCGCAGCTTCGGATTCCGCAGTGGCGGCCTGACAGGCGTCTTTCTTTTCGCCGCTGATCACAAGCTCATTGTCTTTTACCTCAACGCTCAAATTATTTTCATCAATGCCGGGAATTTCGACATTGATGACATATTGTTTATCATCACTGCGAATATCGATAAATGGGCGAAAAGTTCCTTTTGTACAATCACATGCACTGGTATTATGCAGAGACAGACCGTCAAGTATTACGTCAAAAAATCGATCCACACCTGTAAAGCGTGAGAAATCCGGAATGACAGGCCGGATAGGATCCGCCAGAAAATTACTTCTCCAGATACGATTTGGTGATGTTATGGCTATTGCTTGCATGATTAATCCTCCTTTTTACTTCTTATATAAAAAATAAGTCTATATGGGCAGAAGTCAAGAGCGGATCCATAAAAAAAGCCGCACGATTTCCCCCGCGCGGCTTTTTTTATGGTGTTTACAGTCGTCTATTTACTGTGATCTTTCACCCAGGCAACGATCTTTGGCGCTATCTCCTTCTGGGAGAGGGTGCCGGCCACGATACCGGCGTGTCCGACCGGAAAGGTCCAGCTTTCCTTGTCTTTGCTGCTGACAAGATTATTGAAGGGGATACTGGAGGATTCCGGAATCAGGTTGTCTTTGCTGCCGTGCACGTTGAGCAGAGGCACCGTAATCTTTTTCAGGTCGATTTTTTTGTCGCCCAGGTAGAATTTTCCTTTGATCAGCTTGTTTTCCTGCCACAGATCCTTCATCCAGGTGCGATAATTTTCGCCGGCCTGATCCGGGCAGTCGAAAAGCCATTTTTCCATGCGCAGAAATTCGCCCAGGGCCTGCGGGTCGTCAAAGCTGTTTACGATATTGATGTATTTGCCGATAGCCAGATTATAGGGGCTCAGCATAATGAAAACTTCGTTCAGAAACTCGCCGGGAATGACGCCGTAAGCGTCAACCAGCCGGTCTATATCCATGAACTTCGACCACTTGAAGAG
>JAISKK010000126.1 GCA_031260965.1 Desulfovibrio sp.
AGGTGGGCGGCGAGCAGGATCAGGGCCGGGGCCAGCAGGGCCAGAGCCGCATAGGAAAGCCAGGGGAAGGCGGGCAGAAAACGTCCGTCCGGGGCGTTGCTTCCGTTGATGAAAGCGTAAAGCAGCCCACCGATGGCGAGCAAAAATTCAACAGTCCCTATGGAAACGAATATATACAGCCATAGTTCACCCCTCTGGCCTTCGGACAGGGGGTGACGGTCCGTCTTTCCTTTTTCTGGTTCTTCCCGGCGCTGCATAACGAGCTAAAATCCGTTTTGAGGTCCGCTGGCAGACAGCTTTGGCCGATCCGCGCTTTAATTGTCTTGCCTCATTCCCACAATTTTTCATACTTTATACGGGAGCGGCTTGCTGGGGAAGCACTTTTTTAGCACAGTTCCGGATTGCGCGCGGCATGATCCGGCTCATTGTCATTCGCCGCACTCAGGCTTATAGTGGCGGGCAGGAAGGATGCGCCATGAATGATATCATTTTTACCCACGCGGATACGGCCCGAATTTTGCTTGAAAGCCTCCCCTACATCCGCCGTTTCAGCGGCGAGGTAGTGGTCATAAAATACGGCGGCCACGCCATGATCGACGAGGCCCTGAAAAATTCCTTCGCCCTGAATGTGGCGCTGCTCCGCTATGTGGGCGTGCGTCCGATTATAGTACACGGCGGCGGTCCCCAGATCGGGTCCATGCTGCAAAAGCTGGACATCAAATCCGCTTTCTATGCCGGATTGCGCATTACCGACGAGCCGACCATGGAAGTGGTGGAGATGGTGCTGGTCGGCAAGCTGAACAAGGAAATTGTCGGACGGCTGAATATGGCAGGAGCGCGGGCCGTCGGCCTGTGCGGCCGGGACGGCTGTCTTGTCCGCGCCCGTAAACTGGAACTGACCGGGTCCGGTAAAGACTCCGCGCCCGGCGTTGACCTTGGCCGGGTGGGCGAGGTGACGAGCGTGGATACGGAACTGCTGAATTTGATGAGCCAGGCGGATTATGTCCCGGTCATAGCCCCGACCGGAATGGACGAGGTCGGCGGAGCATTCAACATAAACGCCGACGATGTTGCTGCCGCCGTAGCTGCGGCCATGCGGGCCAAACGTCTCCTCCTGCTCACCGATGTACCCGGTCTTCTGGACAAAAACGGCCTGCTTATCCGTTCGTTGCCGGCCCGGGGGGTACAGCCTTTGCTGGATGACGGAACCATCAGCGGCGGCATGATCCCCAAGGTAAAAAGCTGCCTCACCGCCCTGGACGGTGGAGTGGAAAAGGCGATGATCATAGACGGGCGTACGGAAAACTGCCTGCTTCTGGAACTTTTCACGGACGCCGGCATAGGCAGCGAGATAGTGGCCTGAGGAATCCTTTATGGTCAGGGTCCGGTATAGTTTTTGAGGAGATCATATGCCCGTTTTTTCCACTGATCTAGGCGCGGTGATTTTTGCCGCCGGCCAAGGTACCCGGATGCGTTCGCCGCTCCCGAAAGTTTTGCATACTTTGCTGGAAGAGCCGATCCTGCGCTATGTCCAGAGAGCCGCCGATCCGCTTTGTCCGGGCAGGGTTTATACGCTTATCGGCTATGGGGCGGACAGGGTGCGCGCCGTCTTTCCGGAACGGGAAGGAAAATTGATAATCCAGGATAAACAGCTCGGGACCGGCCACGCCCTGCTGACGGCACTGAACGCTCTGGACACCATGAAGGAAGGCGCTCCTGATTTTCTGCTGGCGATCAACGGTGACACTCCGCTTATCGGGACGGATATCCTCAGGGATTTCGTGAACCATGCGCTGACCCGGCAAAGTGATCTTTCTTTCATCAGCCTGACCCTAAAAGATACGGGGGCCTTCGGGCTGGTTTTACGGCGCGAGGGTCAGGTCAAAGGCATTATCGAGGCCAAAGATTTTGACGAAAAGCTGCATGGGCCGAAGAGCAGTGAAATCAACGCCGGGGTCTACTTCTTTCGGGTCAGCGCCATAAGAGCCCTTTTACCCCTGCTCTGCGCGAACAACAAGAGTGGGGAACTGTACATCACGGATCTGGTGGGACTGGCCCTTGAGCGTGGTCTTGTGGTTGACGCGGACAATCGCGACCAGGACAGGCGTCTGCTCGGGGTGAATACGCCGGCGGAGCTTGCCCGCGCGGAAGAAGATCTGCGCGCCCTGATTGTGGAACAGTGGCTTGAGGCCGGCGTGCTGCTGCGCAATCCGGGGCAGTTACGCATTGGCCCGGATGTCGTTCTTGAGGAAGGGGTGGACATTACCGGTCCCTGCGAAATTTATGGTCAAAGCAGGGTGGGAGCAGGGACGCGCATAGCCTCGCATTGCCGCCTGCATAACGCCGTTTTGGACCGGGATGTGGACATGCGTTCCTTCTGCCATGTGGAAGATTCCCATATCGGGGCGCGTTGCGTGGTCGGCCCTTACGCCCGCCTGCGTCCGGGGGCCAGGCTTGAAGAAGACGCGCATATCGGCAATTTTGTAGAGATGAAAAAATCCCGTCTCGGCAAGGGGGCCAAGGCCAATCATCTCAGCTACCTGGGGGACGCCGAGGTGGGGGCCGGGGCCAACATCGGGGCCGGAACCATCACTTGCAACTATGACGGCAAAAATAAACACCTGACGCGAATCGGGGAGAGGGCTTTTATCGGTTCCAACACCGCGCTGGTTGCGCCGGTGAACATAGGGGACGATGCCCTGGTCGGCGCGGGTTCAGTAATTACCAGGGATGTTCCGGAAAAGGGCCTAGGCCTCACCCGGACCAGACAACACAATCTGCCCAGGCTGGACAAGTAGCGGGGCCGCATGCAGGCGTAAAATGCCCTGCAGCAGACGGCCCCGACACTTTCGAGAAAATACCCTAAAACTCCTGCAGGAATTCAGCTTTGCCGCCGGCAGCCGTAAAAGCGGCCAGAGAGTCTGTTTCCTCGCGCAGACCCGGCGCGCCCAGGCGGGCATTGGCGAGGCGCTTGCCCAATTCCACAGCCGGCTGATCCACAGGGTTGATGCCGAGCAGCAGACCGGTCAGGATGGTGGCGCTCATGCACAGGCCCATAAGCTTTCCGGCCGCGTATTCATCCGCGCTTTGCATGACGATGTTCACCAGAGGAACCCCGTATTTGTGCAGAGCCATGCGCGTGCCCAGAGCTTCCGCCCTCAGCAGATCTCCGAAACGTTTGTCCGCAAGCCAGTTCCACTTCTCCGGGGCATCGGCGCCGAAGGCCTCACCCTTATCCAGGGTATCGCAGGTCAGGAAAAGGCAGCCCTTGTTGCGCGGTCCGTCCAGAAACATCTGGTTTACGGAGTGCTGATCCGTGACCCCGGTCGCCGGCACGGGCATGGAACCCTGGCCTTCCTTGCCCAGGCTTTCGGCCCAGAGCTGGCTGAACCAGGCCCCGAAATAATTCCACAGAGGGATATAGGAGAAAAATATCAATTCACTGTAACTGTGCTCAATCAGTTCACCTGCCCAAACAGCCAGACTCCAGGCGGAGTGGGCGGTCAGAGCCTTGGCGATGCCGGATTCGGGAACGATAAGCGGTGCTGCGGTCGAGGCCGCTCCTTCCAGCAAATCCCGCCATTTTATGCCAAGATATCCCGCCGGCAAAAGGCCAACGGCACTAAGCACCGAGTAACGTCCGCCCAGGTTGTCAGGCACGGGCAGGGAGAGCAGGGATTCGTTTTGGGCTTCGGCCCGCAGTTCGCCGTTTTTCGTGTCCGTGACCAGAATGACGTGTTCTTTCCAGACCGCGCCCAGGGATTTTTTCAGCCAACGGCGTATGATGAAATACTGGGCCATGGTTTCTATGGTTCCGCCGGATTTGGAAATAACCACCACCACAGTGTCTTTGGGCTCAAGGCTGCCCATCCAGGCCCCAAGGGTGTCAGCGTCAATATTGTCCGCTATCCACAGGGAAGGTCCACTGTGACCCGGACGATCCTGAGCGGGATAAAAGGCCTTTTGCAGGGCGCGCGCGCCGAGGGCGGAGCCGCCGATGCCGAGAAGCAGCATGTGCTTGTATGGACGAATCCTGTCCAGGATGGGCGGCAGTTCTTTTTCCAGTTCAGCGCGATAGGGCATGGTCAGATAGGGGAGCCTGCCGGCTTTCACGTCCGCCGCGAAACTCTGGCCTATGCGGCCGATGCGGGCGGAGTAGCGGGAACTTTCCACGCTGCGTCCCTGCATGCGTGCGGCGAAGGCGCAGGTCCAGTCAAGATGTTGCGCGCTCATTGTTGCCCCCCGTTCAGCAGAACTCCGGAAATACGCTTCAGACCTTCTTTGAGAACTTCATCGCTTACGGCATAGGATATGCGGATGCAGCGGTCATCCCCGAAGGCGATGCCCGGTACGGCCGCGATTCCGGCTTCTTCCAGCAGGACATTGCACAGGGCTGTGGAATCGGCAAAACGTCTGCCGTAGTGCCTGTGCAGATCAATAAAGCAGTAGAAGGCGCCCTGCGGTTTCGGGCAGACCACATTCGGCCAGGACGAGATGATTTGCATCGCCAGATCGCGGCGGCGCTCAAAGGCCGTGCGCATTTTTTCCACTTCCGAAAAATCTCCGGACAGAGCGGCGATGGCCGCTTTCTGGGATATGGATGAAACATTGGACGTGCACTGCCCCTGCAGGCGGGTCATGGCTTTGATCAGTCCGGGCTCGGCCAGAGTATAGCCCAGACGCCAACCGGTCATAGCGAAGGTTTTGGAAACTCCGTTCACGATGACAAAATTTTCCGGATGTTTTTTCCACCAGGAGCAAAGGCTTACGGTTTTGGCCTCGCCAAAAACCAGGCGGTCATAAATTTCGTCCGAAAGGACGATGATGTTTTTGTCCACAGCCCATTGGGCAAGTGCGTTCATCTCATCTTCACCATAGCAGACCCCGGTGGGATTGGAGGGCGAATTCAGGATCAGCAGGCGCGATTTCGGGGTCAGGCATTGATCCAGCATGGCCGGCGTGACCTTGAAATCTTTTTCCGGCGCTGTCTGGACGATGACGGCCTTGGCTCCGGTCAGCTCCACCATGGGCGGGTAACTGACCCAGTATGGCGCCGGGATGATGGCCTGATCTCCCGGATTCAGCAGACACATGAAGATATTGTAGATGCTGTGCTTGCCGCCGTTGTTGATGATGATGTTCTCTTCCGTAGCCTGCGCGTCATAAAAATGATTGAAATAGGCTGCTGCGGCCGCGCGCGTCTCCGGCATTCCCTGGGCCGGGGTATAGCGGGTAAACCCGGCGTCTATGGCTTCTTTGGCTGCTCGACAGATATATTCCGGAGTGGGGAAATCCGGTTCGCCAACGGAAAGGCTGATTATATCCCGGCCCAGGGCTTTCAGCTCCATGGCTCTTGCGCTCACGGCCAGAGTTGCCGAGGCCTTGAGTTTGGATATACTCTCGGAAATTTTCATGGTCAGGCCTCCTTACAGGCTGCTGATGGACGAATTTCCAGTATCAATAGCAGATTATCCAGCGAACTGTAAACTGTCGCAGGCCACGCTGTCACAGGCCGCGCTTGTGGCAACGGCAATGGCTTCGGCAGGCTTGCTTGCTCCTGCCGGCCAGGATAGATGTAACCGATACTGAACGAACTGTATCGACATAAAAAAGACTACAAAAATATAATGTTCATTTGACACATTTATAATGGAATATAGTTGACAAGAAGGGGATGAACCGGGTATGGGCAATAAACAGACCGTCTATGCAAGGAATAACGGTATTGAGTGCATGACATTGCCCCCGCTTAAGACTACCTATACTCTGGCGGAGGCGGCCGATCTTTTGAGCTGCCACAGGGAGACGTTGCGTAATGCCATTCGCGACGAGAAGTTGAAGGCGGCCAGATTGGGGCGGGAGTTTCGCATTTCACGGCTTGAACTGAAAACTTTCTGGATAGCGAGCGGCGGCGGGGAACTGTTTACCGAGCCGGTTGAGGATGCGGAGCGGCTTGCGCCTTCGGGCAAGGCTGTGGTTCCTGAACGGGACAAAGAAAAAAAAAGGCCTTTGCAGTTTGTTCTTCCCGGCACGGGGAAAGACAAGGGCTGATTGGATTGAGAGCTGGATCGCGCGTGCCTTTACAAAGTCCGAAGGCGGGCTTTGTCATTAATCTGAGGGCCTAGCGCCCTGACGGGAGCGAGCATGGGCAGAGCTGGAACTGGCGCGGAGAAGATTTTTCTGCGTGGCGACAATGGCGCGGAAATAAATTTCACAGGACGACTGTATTCGGAAATTTCCTATTACGCTGAAGAAACGGCCAGCCTGACGCGTCTGCGTCTTTTTGCTTTGGAGGACGGGGGGCAGGTTTATTCCATTGTCTCCGGCGCGGGACTGCAAAAGTCGCGCACCTTTTACACCGTCTCCAGAGACGGCGAGATGTACCGCATCAGCAACGGCGTGCAGTCTTTCGTACTGCCTCTGGATCTTCTTTTCGCGTCCGTGTTCGGTCTTTGCGGCATTGACCCCGAACGGGCGGAGGACTTCAAATCAGACTTTGAAGAAAACCTGCGTAAGCTGGCCTGATTTTTCCGCCTGTGCGGGGAACATATTTCTGTTTTAATCCGAATTATCCGGCGTTCTTTTTCCAGTCTGCGAGGAAAGTCTCCAGCCCCTTGTCGGTCAGGGGATGGGAGGCAAGTTTGCTGAGTACCGCGAAGGGTATGGTGCAGATGTGCGCCCCCGCCAGAGCCGCGCGCAGAACGTGTTGCGGATGGCGAATACTGGCGACAATGACTTCCGTATTATAGCCGTAGTTGCGGTAAATGCCGAGGATTTCCTCAACCAGACGCATGCCGTCCGTTCCGTTTTCATCCAGGCGTCCAACAAATGGACTGACGTAGGCGGCCCCTGATTTCGCCGCCAGGAGAGCTTGCACGGCGGAAAAAACCAAAGTGGCGTTTACCGCTATCCCGGCGGCGCGGAGTATGCGGCAGGCGGCAAGACCGGGCATGGTCAGGGGCAGCTTGATAACTACATTGGGGGCAAGGGCGGCGAGCCGTCTGCCCTCTTCAGCCATGCCGGACGCGTCCAGCGCCGTGACCTCGGCGCTGACCGGGCCGGGGGTAAGGGCACAGATTTGCCGGATATGTTCGTCCGCATCCCGCACTTTTTCCCGGGCCAACAGGGTGGGGTTGGTGGTCACTCCGTCCAGAAAACCATAGCCGGCAGCCTCTTTAATCTCGGCCAGACCGGCGGTGTCGATAAAAAATTTCATTTCATGTTCCTTTTGTGCTTGCAGAGCGTTTCCGCATCAAGGTCGTCGGCAAAGCCGCCCGTGTCGGGAATATTATAGCGCGCCCGCCCATAAAAAGATAGCCGCTTGCCCCTTTCGCTTTTTGCTTGTCGACTTTTGTCGGGTAATCTGTTACGCATTGTTAAGCTTTGGGCTTGATGCGCTTGCCTGGAGCGGGTTAGAAAGTTGTGGTCGTTCTTTTGGGCCTTTGTCGCCGATCTGGCGGGGGGCCAATTTGCGGATACGGCCGCTCAACCCATAGAGGAGAAGGGGATATGTCAATCAGTAAAAACTTCCTAAAAACGCGTGCGGTGTGCAAGGTCAAGTTCCGCTTGAGTCCGGAGGAAATTCAGGATGCTACGGAAATATTTCTTGTAGGCGACTTTAACGAGTGGAGCGACACTGCGCATCCCATGAAGAAGATGAAAGATGGCAGCTTCAGCCTGGAAATAGAACTGCCGCAGGGGCAGGATTACAAGTTCCGTTATCGCACCGGGGACAACGTCTGGATTAATGACGCGAATGCGGACGCTTATGTGCCCTGCGCCTACGCCTCGGCGGACAATTTCCTGGTAAAAGTCTGATCGGGGTCTTGAAAAGCATTTTCTAATTCTGCAAACAATCGGGCTACTATGGTGTCCGAAACCAGCATTCCCGTGCGCGTC
>JAISKK010000015.1 GCA_031260965.1 Desulfovibrio sp.
TTCGATGTCGCTCAAGGTGGGACGTTTCATGCTTTTTCACCTCCAACAGATGGATATTCCTAGCATAAAACTTTAAACTTGGCGTTCTCTTGGGTGCGATTAAATCAGTGTTTCCCTAGGCATTGCCTTGGTGCCCGAGGGAAAAGGTATCTTCGGGCGTATGTCGGTTGAGGAAAATTTGCTGGTTGGAGCCATTACCAGAAAAGAGCCCCTCTACCGCGAAGAGCGTCTTGCCTATGTATTTTCACTATTTCCCAGGCTTGAGGAACGCCTGTCTCAACTGTCCGGAACACTCTCCGGTGGGGCAACAGATGCTGGCCATCGGCAGGGCGCTTATGTCCGGTCCACAATTACTCATGCTGGACGAGCCATCCTTAGGTATTGCCCCAATGCTGGTAGAAAAAATATTTGAGGCTATTCTTGCAGTCCGCGATTCTGGCATGACCGTGTTGCTTGTGGAGCAACATGTCAATAAAGCATTGTCTTGCGCGGATTACGGCTATATTCTGCAGACAGGGAGGATGCTTGCGTGCGGGACAACATCCGAATTGCGGAATAATAATGATGTAAAAAAAAGCCTATCTTGGCATGTGACGCCATGTTTTTGTCACACGTTTGCGGTATGCCGCGCGGCCGAAAAGCGATTTGGAAGGCGAGACAATGAACGCCGGCACATCACTGGTCAAACTAATCCCCTTGGGTGTCGGGCATTCATCCACGACTTGTTTTTATTACACTAATTACCTGATTATCGCCGGTGAAAGACGGCTGTATATTGACTGCCCTCCCTATCTGTTAAAAATGCTTCGTCAGCATAGGGAAGCGTTACGAGATCCAGATATTTGTGTTGAAAAGTATAGTGAACTCATCCTGACCCATACCCATATGGATCACTGTGCTGGTGTGGAGGAACTTGGCTACATGTCTATACGTGGCCGTCCTGATAAGCCAAAAATTTACGCTCCGTGCGGTATACACCGTTCACTGTGGGGAGAATCACTCGTGGCGGGGCTGCGTTGGCGCATGGAAGGAGAGCGCTTTGTCGCAAAAACATATGAGGATTATTTCACTCCTGTTTATCTCGACTATGAAATGCCTTTTGACTTGGGTGATGGCATTAAGATTGAGATCCGCCGTGTGCGGCATATGCCGGAGACATTTGGACTGAAACTGACATTTGGTTCTGGCATAAGCTTGGGCTATAGCTCGGACACCGGCTTTATGCCGGAACTTTTCACCTGGTGGGAGGATTGCTCCTTTATCATCCACGAGGTGCATTTCAAGCCTGACATTCAATGGCATACATCTTTGGATGAACTTTTGTCTTTGCCTGAATCCGTGCAGAAAAGGATCTGGCTTTGCCATTACACGGATGACTACATGGATTATGACACCGGCTACATGCGCTATCTGGAACAGGGTGCGGAATATACCCTCTTTTAATAATTCAATCAGTTATGGAATAGCTTTGGAGGCTAACTCCTATGACAATGATTTATGTTTTGCATGAAAATGATGAATGGTTATTACCGCTCGCTGACGCCTTGCGCGTCGCTGGCCTGCCATATAAAAGTTGGCATATGGCGGAAGGCTGCATTGATTTGCAGAGGGAACCTCCCAGAGGAGTATTTTTCAGTCGTATGAGTGCTTCCGCACATACTCGCGGGCATGTCAACTCCCCGGAATATACGGCGGCGGTGCTGTCCTGGCTGGAGAGGTATAAACGCCGTGTCATCAACGGCAGCGCCGCCCTACGACTGGAGATTAGCAAGGTTGCACAATACATGGCCCTGGAACAAGCCGGATTTATAGTGCCCCACACTGTCGCAGCCTATGGGCGCGACCAGATTATCGCGGCAGCTGGTCAGTTTGACGGTCAGTTCATCACCAAGCACAACCGTAGCGGCAAAGGATTGGGGGTACGCCTGTTTCAATCCGTTTCCGCCCTGCGGGAATATGTTGAAAGCACAGAGTATGTGCCGCCAGTTGACGGGGTTTTGCTTCTGCAAGAATATATTCAATCATCGGAGCGCTACATAACCAGAATGGAATTCGTGGACGGTCATTTTCTCTATGCCGTACGGGTGGACACTTCTGCAGGCTTTGAACTGTGCCCGGCGGACAGTTGTGCCCTTGGCGACAGTTGCGCCCTTGACGGCAAATCCAAGTTTACAATCCTTAATGAATGCTGCCCCGATCAGGAAAGGTATGAGAAATTGCTCAAGGTCCACAGAGTTTCTGTGGCAGGGATAGAAATTATCAGGGATATGCAAGGGCGAACTTACACTTATGATATAAACATAAACACTAACTATAACTCTGCGGCAGAAGCAAAGGCCGGAGTTTCCGCCTTGTCCGCCCTGGCGGCTTTCCTTGGCCGTGAGTTAGACGCAATATAATACCCGACCATCTGCGCCAGTTTACGCTTGAGATTGCCCTTTATGCTTTTGGTCGTTCAAGAAGTTCCAACACCTCGTCAAACTCGAAGTCCCGCACCAGTCGTTCCATGTCGCGTATGGCCTCTTCGGCGTAAAGGGTGGAGAGGGTCGCCTTGTGGGCGGCGAAATATTCGGTAGCTCCGCCGTCATAGTCCTTGAGCAGGGCTTTCAGTTTCTCCAGTATCGGTCCCGGGTCTTCGGCTTCGGGGGGGGCCGGGGCTGTCGCCTGAACGCATAGTCCGCTGGCGGCCAGACGGCCTTCAAGGACGCCCAGCATTTCCTGTACCTCGTCCACCCCGGCCGGATCAGGCACGGCGTCTTCGGGCTTTAATGATTTTTCCAGGGCTGCGGCCCTGGCCGAGACATCAGCCGCGCCGATGGTAGCCGTGAGCCCTTTGATGGTGTGCGCGCCGCGCATCAAACGTTCCCTGTCCTTCTCCGCCAGGGCTTCGCTGAGTTCCTCGGAATAGCGGGGCAGGTTTTCCAGAAAGAGACAGAGGGTTTTCAAGTAGATGCGTGTATTCCCGCCCAGGCGGCTGACGGCTCCTGCCGCATCCAGACCGGGAATATCCGGGATGCCGGGCGGCGGACTTTTGGCCTGACTTGCGGGAGCGGATTTGGCTGCCGGGGGCGGCGGCGACGCAGGTTGCCGGGCGGCTTTAGCGGCGGCTGGGGGGGCTTGCGCTTCGGCTTGCGGTGCAGCAGGAACCGGGGCGACCGGCTGCGCAGGCTGTGTGGCGGCTCTAGCGGTGGCCGGGGAGGGCAGCGGAGCGGGTTGCGCAGCAGGTTCACTCAGAATGCTTTGATACATAGGCCGATCCTGAGCGCTGATTTCAATGCCCGTTATCTTGTGCTCCCGGTCATCAGAGCGTGGATTCGGCACCTGTTTGGAGGTGATGGACACTGCAGAAACCGGAAAGTCCGCGCTCAGGACTATGCCCGGAGCGCCGCCGGAAGTTGCAGTGGGGGAAGCACCCGGCGCGGCAAAAAGAGCACCCTGTTTCTTTGCGCCTGCGGACCAACCGGGAGGCAACCAGGAGCGTAGGACCTGAAACAGTTTGTCCACTTCTATGGGTTTGGCCACATGGTCATTCATGCCGGCGGCTATACAGGCGTCGCGTTCGGAGCTCATGGCGTGGGCCGTCATGGCGATGATCGGCAAATTCTTGAATTTTGCATCGGCGCGCAGTGCCCGCGTAGCCATATAGCCGTCCATGACCGGCATCTGCAAGTCCATGAGCACAATATCAAAATCGTCCGGACCGTTCTCCAGGATATGCACGGCTTCCTGCCCGTCATTGGCTATGCTCACCAGCACGCCTTCCTGGCTCAAGATTTCCGAGGCAACCTGCTGGTTGATGATGTTGTCCTCAACGAGAAGTATGCGCAAACCCTTGAAGCTCTGGTCCTGATCCAGTCCCGGGATCTCCTGGCAGGAACGGGGAGAGCGCATACGCCCGGTGGACTGCAAGGCTTCCAGCACACTGTTGAAGATTTGCGAGGGGCTGACCGGTTTGAAAAGGATATGGCTTATGCCGGATTCCTCCAGCTTGTCGCGTAGATCCCCGCGTCCGAAGGCCGTAACCAGGACCATGGGTGGAACAACGCGCAGACCCATGCCCCGGATGCGCTTGGCCGCCTCAATCCCGCTTACTCCGGGCATTTTCCAGTCCATGAAGATCAGGTGATAGGGGCGGTTTTCCTTTTCCGCCTGATTCAGCTCGATGTAAGCTTCAGGGGCCGAGCTGATCGCCGTAGGCTCCAGGGTGAACTCGGCCAGCATCTCGCTCATGATCGAGCGGGCCATGGCGTTGTCGTCAACCACCAGGACGCGCAGTCCTTTGATGGAGGCCGGGAAAATCGGAGTTTCGTTGATCGGGTTGCGGGCGAGGCGCACGGTAAAGTTGACCGTTGTTCCCTTGCCGGGTTCGCTGTCAATCCAGATATCGCCGCCCATCATCTGGATTATGCGTTTGGTTATGGTCAGACCGAGCCCCGTGCCCCCATAAAGACGGGTGGTGGAATTGTCCGCCTGGGTAAAGGGGTTGAAGAGCTTGCTTTGCTGTTCCCGGGACATGCCGATGCCCGTATCCTGGACGGAGAATTGCAGTTCCACGATATCGGCGGAGGGGGGAAGCGTCTCTCCGGGACCGCAGGACACGGTGATTTCTCCTTTCTCCGTGAATTTTATGGCGTTGCCGATGATGTTGATCAGCACCTGCCCGAGGCGCATGGAATCTCCGAGCAAAGCTTGGGGCACATCCTGGGAAATATGGAAGATAAGCTCCAGATCTTTGTCTTCCGCCTTCTGCGCCACCATGGTCTGGGTGGTGGCAAAAACCTCGTCCAACTGGAAGGGGGCCTTTTCAATATCAAGTTTGCCGGCTTCGATCTTGGAAAAATCAAGGATATCGTTGATTATGCCGAGCAAAGTGTTTGCGGCCATGTAAATTTTGTTGACGTAGCCTTCCTGGTGTTCAGTGAGTCCTGTTTTCAGCGCCAGGTAAGACATGCCGATTATGGCATTCATGGGTGTGCGGATTTCATGGCTCATATTGGCCAGAAATTCGCTCTTGGCGCGGTTTGCTGTATCTGCGGCCTCTCTGGCCAGCTCAAGCTCGGCATTGTGTTTACTGATGGCCTGGGCCATGGAGATAAAACCTCTGGCCAGACCTCCGATCTCCCCCCCGATGCCTTCCAGATCGTGGAAAGCGGCCGGGAGCTTGTTTTCAAGATTCTTTTCCGCCCGCAGGAGCCTGTTCAGGGGATTGGTCAGAAACTTCACGCTGATGAGCATGGCGGCGGCGAAAACAGCGCCCAGAATCAGAACCAGGATGATGATATATTGGTGCAGGCTCTTGTCTAGGCCGGCAAAGGCGTCCGAGACCCGAAGGGTCACAAGAATCCAGATTTTTCCTTCCTGGTTTTGCCAGCGCAGCCGTCTGAAGGCTGTCAGACTTTCCTGCCCGGAAGCGTTATGCAGACGCAGTACTCCCGTATTGCCGGCATCATTGCGGATTGCGCTCTGCCAATCCTCAGGCAGATTCTCCATGCGCAGATATTCGCTGTCCTCGGACAGGCTCTGGGCAATTCGCCCCTCGTCGTCGGCAAGCAGAACCGAGATCCTGGGCATGGCGGCAATGAGGTCGGTGTCTTTATTGTGATGTTCAAGATCAATAACGCCAATCAGGGCGGCGTCCGGCATGGGATAGACGCAGTAAAGCGGACGGCAGCCCTCGAAAAGCGGGGGAGTGTCTGTTTTTACGGTGAATTTGCCTTCCCGGATGACCATGCCGAGCCAGGGCGCGTCCCTTAAGTCCACATTGTGTTTTGCACTGAAGGCGGAAGCCAGGGTCTTGCCTGTGCCGTCAACGAAGATGAGGCCGGCCAGATTGGGGTTGTCCTTCACAATCCCGGCGAAAATGGTATTGCAGTCCGGGAGGCGCAGGGCCTTCACCCGCTCGGAACTGGCGAGCACATCCAGCATGCTGTAAACATTTTCCACATCGCTTTGGCGACGGGCTCCTATGCTGGCCACGGATCTGGCGAGCCTTGCCTCCACAATTTCTTTGTCCGCCTTCCGGCCGTCCATAATGAAAAAGTAGGCGATCCCGGAATAGGCGACGATGAAAAGGACGGCAATGACGGCCAGAGTGCGTTGTATGTGACCGTTTAAGGGATTGTTCATAGAAAATAGCCCTTGGGGGGAAGGTGGATACTTAATTCAATATGGTATATACATTTCCCGGATGCCGGCATGAGGCGATCAGCCCTGATAGGCGGTGTCGTCTATTATCCAGCAGAGTTCTCCGCTGTGCGGCCGAACCATCTGGGCCGGTAACGCAGGCGCGGCCATAAGATTGAGGGCTGTGGAGAGGATATGGTGTTTGCCCCGTCCGGAGGCCAGAAAAATGCAGCAGCCGGCGTTGTTCAGCACGGGCAGGGACAGGGTAAGACGGGGACTTCCATGCCCCGGCGGATAAATGTCCAGAACCATATCCTTGTTGTTGGAAAGGGCCGGATCTCTGGGAAAGAGAGAAGCGGTGTGCCCGTCCGTGCCGACCCCGAGCAGGATGCAGTCGAAACGGGGTAATGCCCCCCCGCTCAAGCCGAAGTGTTCGGAAAGAAGGTCGGAGTAAGCTTTGGCGGCCTTCTCCGGAATGTCTTCGCCTTTCATGCGGTAATAGCGGGTGGCGTCCACTCTGGACAGGAGTTCGGCGCGGGCCGCGCGGTAATTGCAGTCCTCGCTTTCCGGGGACACGCAACGCTCGTCGGTCCAGTAGACGACGATTTTTGTCCAGTCCAGAACTTTGGACCACTCCGGGCGGGCGAGCAGGCGAAAGAGCGGCAGAGGGGTCTTGCCCCCGGACAGGGCAATGGTGAAAAGCCCCTTCTCGTCAATGGCCCGGCGGTATTGGGAGGCTATAATCCGGGCCGCTTCCCCGGCCATAGCCTCTTCATCAGCGGTAACATAAAGGGAAAGATGAGTGACGGACATTGGCGCATCCATAGGCAAGAGATTTCTGTAGATTTAGTATCGCGCGCGGGACTTTGCGAAAATGCCCCTTGAGATGAAGATAACACAATAAAGCGTTCCTGACAACGCGGGACTGACGCGCGGGACCGGTTCGGACGGCGGGGAGATTTGGGTGGCGGCGGTTTTTGCTGCCGTAAGCGACAATCTCAGGCGTGAAATGTTTTGTATATAAGTGGAGGAATGGGCGGAGCATGAACGGCAACGGCACGGATTTTCTACACAGTCCGGAAGGTTCTTTGGCCCTGGAAAGCGGTCGGGATCTGATGCGCGCCCTTTTGTCCGCCTGGCCCAGACGGGCGCGTTCCGTCCTCTTTCTGGGCGCCGGGGTCAGTTCTTTTGCGGAAAATCTCTGGGAGGACGGTTTTGAAGTCACCGTCCAGGACAGCAATCCGCAACGCCTGGAAAGTTCGCGTCAGGTCCTGGGCGGGCGCGTGGAATTTGTGCTCTCGGCCCCGAATCATCTGCCTTTTGACGATGGGAGCTTTGACTATGTCGTCGCAGGCCCCTGCCCGGTTCTGGGGGGGCAGGCTGAGGGCACGCTTGAGGAAATGGGCAGACTGGCCTGCAGCGGAGTTTTGATTATTTTTTTCAACGCCTGCTCCATCTTTGCCCTGGAGTGCCGCTTACGCCGAAAGAATCCCCTCTACGCGCAGATTGTGTCCGGCCTGCAAAGCCCTCGCGCTTTGGCCGCTGCCGCCAGGCGGATTTTTGTCGGCAAAAGCGAGGTCTTCGCCTCCATCCTGCCCGGTCCGCTTTGTACCTGGAGGCGCGGGTTTTTTCTTGAAGGAATGAACAGCGTCAAATTTCCCCTGCCCATAGGGGCGCTTGCGGCCCTGCGTGTGGATCTGGGGTCCATGTACGCGGGCGCCCCCCTGCTGCTCAGAACCAATGAGCCGGCTGTGCCCGCACAGTCCTGAGGAAGGGATATGCGCATAATTTCTGGACAGTACAAGGGCCGGATCCTTAAAACCACCGTCGGACCGGGTTTCAGGCCGGCCATGGGCAAGGTGCGTGAAGCCCTCTTTTCCATGCTGGAGGCCCGCGGGCTGGACTGGGCCGGGGTCCGGGTGCTGGACCTTTTCGCGGGCAGCGGCAGCCTCGGTTTTGAGGCCCTGTCCAGGGGTGCGGACTATGCCTGTTTTGTGGAATCCGCCCCTCACGCGGTGCGGGTGATTAAGGCCAATGCCGCCTTGCTCGGGATTGGCGAGGAACGCTTTGAAGCCCGTCTGGAAGATGCGGGCAAGGCTCTGGCCAGATCGCCGGCCGAGGGTTTTTCCCTTGTCTTTATTGATCCCCCCTACCAGACGCCGGTTCTGGGAAGCGTTTTGCGCTCCCTGCTGAAAAACGCCTTTGTACGGCCTGGCGGCTTCATTAATGCCGAAATAAAAGCCGGGCTTGACTTTGCGCCGGAAAACATGGATTCCGCCTTGCAGGTTCTGGGCGATCGCGCCTATGGACAAACCCGCGTCGTCCTGTGGCGGATGCGGGAAATCTGAACCAGGGTCCAAGCATGGAAAATGAACAGAATATTGCCATTTATCCCGGCACCTTTGATCCCCTGACCAACGGGCACGCCGGAATCATCCGCCGGGCCTGCGCGATTTTTGACGTGGTGGTGGTGGCCGTGGCCAACGACTCGCCTAAAAATACCCTCTTCACCGTGGAGGAGCGCGTCGAGATGGTGCGCAAGTCTTTTGCCGGGGATCCCCAGGTACGGGCGGAATCCTTTTCCGGACTGACCGTGGACTATGCCGAGCGGCGCGGGGCCAAAACGATTGTGCGCGGACTGCGCGCGGTGTCCGATTTTGAGTACGAATTTCAGTTGACGCTCCTGAACCGCAAAATGAAGCGTCATATCCAGACTATTTTTCTCATGGCCGACTACCAGTGGCTTTTTATCAGCTCCACCGTGGTCAAGGCGGCAGCCCGCCTGGGCGGAGACATCCGGGGGCTGGTTCCGGAATATGTTTACTCGCGGATACGCGAAAAGTTCGGTTATCCCTATCCTCTGGATCCGGCAGCCAATCCGGAAGAATAGCCTGTGCGCGGCGAAAGTTTTTTTATTTTCAACATAGGTTGCAAGGTTAACCGCTACGAAGGGCAGGCCCTGCGTGAAGCCTGGCTGCGCCTGGGTCTCCTTGAGGCCGCGAGTCCGCAAGAGGCAGGCGTCATAGTCGTCAATTCCTGCGCGGTGACGGCCAGAGCCGAGGCCGATCTGCGCTCGGCCCTGCGTCGTTTCCGCAGGCTCGCCCCCGCTGCCCGTCTGCTGGTCACCGGTTGCGCGGCCGCCCTGCCTTTCGCCGCCACCCTGCCCGGAGTAGATCGCATTGTGGCCCAGAAAGACAAGGCCCTGCTGTTGCGCGGGCCTCTACTTCCTGTGTCGGCGCCGGCCCCTGATGAACTGGGCTCCGGGATCCCTGTTCCCTCCATGTTTCCGTCAGAGGATTTTGCGGGGGCATCGTCCCCGCATCATTTACACAAGGATCAGGAATCCGATAATTTTTATCCGGCTTTTACTTTGTCTTCCTGCGATCGTTCGCGTGCGGCTCTTAAAATTCAGGACGGCTGTTCACGGGGCTGCGCTTTCTGTATAGTGCCTCAGCTCAGGGGCCCGGCCCGCTCGCGTCCTTTTACCGAGGCTCTGGACGAGGCCGGGCGACTTTTTGAGGCCGGGTTTCGGGAACTGGTGATCAGCGGCGTGAATCTGCGGCAATACAAAGATGCTATTGGAGATTTTTGGGATTTTCTGGCCCGCCTGGACGCGGCCCTGGCCCCGGACTGGGCGGGCAGGGCGCGGTTGCGCATAAGCTCTCTGGACCCCTCCCAGCTTGGGGACAAGGCTTTGCGTGTCATCGGGCAAAGCGCTTTGCTTGCGCCGCATCTGCATCTTTCCCTGCAAAGCGGTTGCCAAACCGTGCTGCGGCGCATGGGTCGCGCTTTTTGTGAACCGGAGGAATTGCCCGCTTTTTTTGCGCGCTTGCAGGACATCTGGCCGCGTTTTGCCCTGGGGGCGGACCTGCTTACGGCCTTTCCGGGCGAGACGGACGCCGAATTTGCCGAGGGTCTGGAGAACATCCGGGCTTTGCCTTTGAGTTACGCCCATGTTTTTCCCTTTTCCCGGCGTCCCGGCACGGCAGCGGCCGACATGGGCGGACAGGTCAAGGCCGGGGTGAAGAAGGAGCGCGCGGCCATTCTGCGCGCACTGGCTACGGAAAAAAAAGCGGCTTTTTTGCAAAAACTTCTGGAACTGCCGGTCTTGCGCGTGGTCTTTGAGGAGGCAAAGGGGCAAAGACGCTCCGGGGTCTGCGAATATTACGCGGATTGCATTTTTGACAATGCAGGGGTCAGGCCCGCTGCGCGCGTCCTCACTTTGGCGCGGCCTCTGGCTCTTGAGGGGGATAAGCTGATCGTGGCCTGTCTGGAAAAAGATATGCGTTCCCTGTCCATTGCGGAGGATAAGCTGATCATGGACTGCCTGGAAAAAGAGGGCGGGACATGCGCCTGATGCCGGATGAGCCGCTTTTTTTCCCGCGTCCCCGGAAAAAGCGCCGGGGCAGGGTTTTCGCCCCTCCGGTTCGTTCCGCGCGTCTTTACGTCTATATTGATCCGGCCAAAGTAGGCTTTTTTCGTTTTATGCTGGAGGCGCACGATAATCTGGGGCTGATGACGGTTGTGGATCGCTGGCGTTGCGCTTTGCTGCTGCGTTTTGCGCCGGGCCGGGAGAAGGAGATGCGGGAGTTTTTAGAGGCGATGCGGGAGATTCTCGGTTGCGGGGACGCTTTTTTGCCGGGCAAAGGTGCTGCATGACCGGACCTTCGGTTGGGGTGGAGGGTGAGGCGCGTCAGCCGGAAGGGAAAGCAGGGGGGGAGCGCGCCGGTATTTTGCTGGCCGCTTATGGTCCGGGCGCTTTGGCCGCGGACAGGGCACTGGCCCTGTTTGCGCAACTGGCGCGCGAGCGCTGCCCCGGTTTTGCCGTGCGCTGGGCTTTTACCTCGGAGCGCTTGCGGGGCCGGCTGGCTGCGGGGGGCCGGAAGACGGATTCCGTTGGCAAAGCCCTGGCGCGTATGGCTTTCGAGCGTTATTCCCGGGTGGCGGTGCAGAGTCTGCACCTGATTGCGGGTACGGAGTATGGGGCACTGGAAGAGGAAGTTCTTGCCGCGCGGGAGCGCTGCGCTCTGGAGAGGGTGAGCCTGGGTCCGCCCCTGCTTTATGAAGCTTCGGACATTGCGAGGGCGGCCGAGGCCCTGTTTGCGCATTTGCCCCTTGAGCGCCGCCCGTGGGAGCCGGTAGTTTTTATGGCGCACGGGGCTGGGCACGGAGGCGGATCTGCCTATGCCGCCCTGGAAACAGCCCTGAAAACTGCCGGGGCCGAACAGGCCGGGCCTATTCTGATCGGCGCGGTCAGCGGGGAGGGCGGGCTGGATACAATACTGGAGCGGCTTGGCGCTTTAGAACATGCCCATGCGGAAAAAAAGGTCTGGCTTTTGCCTTTGCTGGCTCTGGTGGGCAAACACGCGGCTGAGGACATGGCCGGGGATAAGTCCGGGTCCTGGCGCAACCGCATTGAGACTGCCGGATTTTCCTGCCGGACGGTGCTCAAGGGACTGGTGGAATATGAGGGTATTGCCGAAATCTGGCTTGAACATCTGAACAGGGCTCTGAACGAGCTTGAATTTGGGGAAAGGCAAATTTAAGCCGCAGATCCGATCTTGGCCTTTGCAGCCGGGATTGCAGCAGAAAAAGCGTTTGCCGCGATTAGCTTTGATCCTTGCCGTTTTTGGGCGGGGTGATGTCGATTTCGTCCGGTTCACTGGAGGCTTTGCGGAAATTTTTGATGGCCCGGCCAAGGCCGCTGCCGATTTCCGGCAGTTTCTTCGCGCCGAAAAGCACGAGAACCACGACGAGTATTAGTAGGATTTCCTGTGTGCCTATGCCCATAGCGCCTCCGCCTGAGTTGTTTTCTTTTCATAACCCTTGCGGGGGCGCAAGGTCAATGTTAATCTGCTCTAACAGCGCAGTTCCGCATCCGGCAGCGCCTTGCGGGGCGGGGGCAGATTTTCGTATTGCACGGCCGTCCCGTAGCAGGTGAAAAATTTGCTGCCGTCAGGGTGAAAGGCAATATTTTCCTGATAGCCGATTATGGCGTGCGCGCCTTTGTTCACTGCGCGCGCGGCCATGCCGAAAAAGGTCTGTTCGGAGTCATAACCGCGACAAGCCACAAGACCCAGGACTTTGCCCACCTTACGGCTGTCTCCCAGCCCCTGCGTGGTGACTACCGGGAAACGCCCGGACTGGAAAATTTCCTTTATCCTGTCCACATTTTCCACGCCGCTGTCCGGCGCGGGTTTTTTTTTCTTATCTCCGCCCAGCAGAAAAAACATCATATCCTCCTTGTCCTCTTGAACCTGTGACAAAATTACGCCATCACGGCTGTGATATGCAATTTTCCTGCCAGTTTTCAGAGGTCTGGCGGAAGCTGATACTGGTCTGAATTTCCACCGCGCAGAACCGCACGGTAGATTCTCAGAGTATCTGCCAGAAAGGCCTCGTCGCTGAGGGAGGGCAGGCGTCGGCTTTGTTCAAGGCGCAAAGCTTCACGCCATCCGGCGTCCGCAATGGCCCGCGCAAGCAGGGCGGAGAGGGCGGCGGCATCCCCGGTCGGAGCGAGGGCTTCTTTATCCAGCAGGTCCGGCATCACGCCCGTGTCCGTCCCGATCAGGGGCACAGCGCAGGCCATGATTTCCAGAGCCGCGCGGGCGATGGCCTCGGACCCCTGGGAGGCGATCACGCCCAGGTCAAAGGCGTTGATATGCGCCGGCGCGTCCTGCACATCACAGGCGAGGGCCGTCACCTCGTCCAGTCCCAAAGAGACGGCCAGGGCTTTGACGTCATCTGCCGACAGTGCGGCCGGGCGGCCGATAAAGAGCAGGCGGACGCGGGAGATTGCGCCGCGCCCGGTCTGTTCACGGCGCAGGCCGCTCACTGCTTCAAGCAGTTCCCGGTGACCTTTGACCGGATCGAAACGGCCGAGCAGACCGATAACCAGATCTTCCGGTGTAAATCCGAAGGTCCGGCGTACTTGGGCTTTGGCCGAAGGGTTGGGGAAAAAGCGTTCCCTGTCCACGCCGCCCGGCAGCAGATGCAGGCGCTCGTCCGGAATTTTGAGGATAGTCCGGCACTGGACAAGGGTACGGGAATTGGTCGCGATCAAGGCGTCAAGCAGGCGGCCGTGCAGGAAGCGGTTAAAGAAATTGCCCCTGGGCGGGCGCTGGTCTCCGCGTGTACGCGCCAGGGCGAAAGGGAAGAATTTTTTCAGCCCTCCCCAGAAGATCAATCCTTCGCCCCGGTGGCAGTCCACAATATGAGGGCGAAATTCCTGAAGCAGACCGGCAGCGCGCGCAAGGGAGCGCGCGAGGGTCAAAGGATTGGCGCTGTTAAAGTCGAAGGGCAGGGGGGAGAGACCCATGTCCTGTGCGGCGGCGAAGGCCCGGGTGTGGGGCAGGGCGAGGACCAGACTTTCGTGCCCGGCCTTGCGTAAAAGGCGGGCGAGGTTGAGTCCGTACCAGGCCGTGGCGTTGAACCAGCGCACATTAACGACTTGCAGAACGCGCAATTTTTTCTGTTCCCGCTGCATCAGGGACATTTGCCGCAAAGCGCCGACAAAGGCAAGGGCGCGGTCCGGCCGGCCAAAGTGGCTTTAAGCCGGAAATGCTTTCCATTTCCCGCCCCTTGCATCTGGAGCGCGGAGCATCTATACTCCCTCCGCCCTGTTTTCCCCTGTTTTTCGTATGCCGTCACGTTTTGAAGGCCGGATCATGCTGGAACTTTTACGCATCCGCGACTTGGCTCTTATTGAGGACCTGGAACTGGAATTTTCCCCCGGCATGAACGTGCTTACGGGCGAAACCGGAGCGGGGAAAAGTTTTATCCTCAAGGCCCTGAACTTTCTCACCGGCGAAAGGCTCGGTCCGAACCTGACCCGCCCTGGCCGGGACAAGGCTTCGGTCGAGGCCGTCTTTGTCCTGGACGACGAGGAATATATCCTGCGCCGCGAGCTTGCGGCGGACGGCGGGCGCAGCCGCATCTATCTCAATGACCGTCTTTGCTCCCAGGAATCCCTGCGTGAACTGCGGCCGCGCCTGATCCTGCACAGTGCCCAGCACGGACAGCAGAAGCTTTTGCAGGCATCTTTCCAGACGGCTTTGCTGGATGAATACCTGCGCCGTCCGGATTTGATCTTTGCCAAAGACGAATTGTGCGCCAAACTCTCCGCCCTCGCCGAGGCCCTGCAAAACCTGGAGGAAAAACGGCGTGTTCTGGAGGAAAAACGCGATCTTCTGGAGTATCAGCGCGCGGAAATAGACAAAATTGCTCCCAAACCAGGTGAGGAAGAAGAACTGGAGGCGCGCCGCGTCCTGGTCCGCAATCAGGCCGCGCTTACGGAAGAAGCGGGACGAGCCCTGGATGCCCTGCGCGGGGACGGGGAAGGGGCGGGGATTTTTGCCAACCTTACTGTCCTGGAACGCAGCCTGGAAAATCTGGCCGGGATGCTTGAGGATTTTTCCGCCTACCCGGAAAATCTGGCCGGGATGCGGGCACTTTTGCGGGATCTGGAAAAAGAACTGGGCAAGATTCGGCGCGGGCAGGGCAGCGCTGACGATACAGAGGCCCTGGAGTCCCGCCTCTTCGCCCTGGCCCAGTTAAAACGTAAACTTAAGCGTCCTCTGGCCTCCATTCTGGATTTGCAGGCGGAAATTGCCGGGAACCTGGACTTTTTGGACCGCAGTTTCCTTGACCGCAAAGAACTGAAGGACGAGGAAGAGACCCTGTGCGCGGACCTGGAAAAACTGCTCTTTGAACTCAATGCCTTGCGCCGTGACGCGGCAGGCGAGCTTTCCCAGGCTTTGGAGAAGGAATTGCGCGCTCTGGGTTTTTCCGAGCATATCCGGGTGAGTTTTGAATTCTCCGGCCATGAACTTTACGCAGGACGCGCGGATTTGCAGGAACTGCGCCCGCGCATCTTCTGGAGTCCCAACCCCGGCCAGCCTCCCCAACCTCTGGATCGCATCGCCTCCGGCGGGGAACTGTCGCGTTTTTTGCTGGCTGTGGTAAGTCTTATGAGCAAAAACACGCTTGAGCGCCCGACCCTGATTTTCGACGAAATTGACGCCGGGATCGGCGGCTTGACCCTGAACCGGGTGGCGGCGGGTCTGGAGGCTTTGGCCGCCTCCCGGCAGATGCTGCTTATCACTCACTGGCCGCAACTGGCCCTGAAAGCCGGACGGCATTTCGTGGTCAGCAAGGAAGTTCGGGAAGGACAGACTTATACCCTTTGCCGGCCCTTGAGACCGGAGCAGATTCCTGCCGAATTGGCCCGCATGTCGGGAGAGGAAGGCGCGGAAAATTCTTTTTAAAAAAATTAAAAAAATGGACAAAAATACTTGTCAGGATTTTTTTTTTGATATATTCATTTCCTCTTTGCTGAGAGCCGCATTAACATTACTGTAAAATCGGTTTGCAGGTGCTTGTGCCCCTTGTCACACAATAGTTGATTGCCGGTCCGGTCGGTGGTGCTTTTACGCCAACCGGTCCGGCTTGTCGCTTTTTCTTGTGGCTTGCGTCCAGGAGCCCGTTTTTTTTCGTAAATAACCTCACCCTTCCACATGAGGTGAATTATGGCCCAACTTATCAAGAAATTCGGAAAGATAGACGTAGCCCTTGCTACCCCGCATCTGCTCAACCTCCAGGTGGATTCTTACAAGAAATTCCTCCAGGAAGGCGAAATTGAGCGCAAGCCGGGGGAAGGTCTGGAGGGAGTTTTTCGCTCCGTTTTTCCCATAGAAGACTTCAACCGCACGGCAAGCCTGGAATTTGTCAGCTACGAGATCGGCAAGCCCAAATACGATCAGGACGAGTGCATCAGCAAGGGGCTGCCTTATGAAGCCCCGATCCGGATCAAGGTGCGTCTGGTCGTCTATGATGTGGATGAGGAAAGCGGCAGTCGCAGTATCCGCGACATAAAGGAGCAGGACATCTATTTCGGCGCCCTGCCGCTCATGACGGAAAAAGGGACTTTTATCATCAACGGCACTGAGCGGGTAATAGTCAACCAGCTGCAACGTTCTCCCGGTATTATTTTCGAGCACGATTCCGGAAAAACGCATTCCAGCCGCAAGGTGCTCTATTCCTGCCGCATTATCCCCATGCGCGGAAGCTGGCTGGATTTTGACTATGACCACAAGGATATTCTCTATGTGCGCATAGACCGCCGGCGCAAGATGCCGGCTACTGTGCTCTTTCGGGCCATGGGCATGAGCGGGGCGGATATTCTGCGCACCTTCTACAAGACACAATATTTCAACCTCGGGGAGGGCGGGACGGTTTCGCGGGAACTGGACCCGGAACTCTACATCAAAGAGAATGTTTTTGCGGATATCGCGGACAGCCAGGGCAATGTACTGATTAAGGCCGGCAAGGCCCTGAGCAAGAGGATCTGGCGTCAGATCTGCGATGCCGGTTTAAAATCCGTGCCCGTGGCTCCGGAATCCCTGGAAGGACTTTATCTGGCCGAGGATGTCGTGGCGGACAGCGCAAGCGGAACGCGCGGCGCGGATGCCCCGGAAGGGGAGGCCCTGCCCATAGCGGCCCGTGCGGCGGATGAATTGACGCCAGCGCTGATTGAAAGCCTGCGTAATCAGGGAGTGAAACGCCTGGCCGTGCTGCACACCAGGGGCACGGATACTTCCTCCTCCATCCGGGACACCCTGGTTATGGACAAGACCACGGACAAGGAAAGCGCTCAGGTGGAGATTTACCGCCGCCTGCGCCCCTCGTCTCCGCCCACCCCGGAGATAGCCGCCAGTTTTTTTGACAATCTTTTCCGCTCCTCCGACTATTATGATTTGTCGCCGGTCGGACGCTACAAGCTCAATCAGCGCCTCGGGGTCAATGAGCCTGCGGATCTGCGCGTGCTCACGGACAACGACATCCTCGCGGCCATCAAAATTCTCGCCCAACTCAAGGATTCGCATGGACCGGCGGACGACATCGATCATCTGGGCAACCGGCGGGTGCGTCCGGTGGGCGAACTGGTCGAGAACCAGTACCGCATCGGTCTGGTGCGTATGGAGAGGGCTATAAAAGAGCGCATGAGCCTGCAGGAAGTGGGTAGCCTTATGCCTCACGATCTGATCAATCCCAAGCCGGTGGCGGCGGTGCTGAAGGAATTTTTCGGCACATCCCAGCTCTCCCAGTTTATGGATCAGACAAATTCCCTGTCTGAGGTCACGCACAAGCGTCGTCTTTCCGCCCTTGGACCGGGCGGTCTCACGCGTGAGCGGGCCGGTTTTGAGGTGCGCGACGTGCATACCTCGCACTACGGCCGCATCTGCCCCATCGAGACCCCGGAAGGTCCGAACATCGGGTTGATTGTGTCTCTGACCACCTATGCGCGGGTGAATGATTTCGGTTTCATCGAAACCCCTTACCGCATCGTGCGCGACAGCCGGGTCACGAATGAAATAGTTTATATGGACGCCTCGCGCGAGGCCGACAAGGTCATCGCCCAGGCCAACGTGGCCCTGGACAGAGAGGGTCGGCTTCTGGACGAATTCGTGACTTCCCGTTCGCACGGCGATGTGGTCATCGGCCCGCGCAACGAAGTGACGCACATGGATATTTCGCCCAGTCAGATGGTCTCCATATCGGCCGCCCTGATTCCCTTTCTGGAGCATGACGACGCCAACCGCGCCCTGATGGGCTCGAACATGCAGCGTCAGGCCGTGCCTCTTCTGCGCAGCACCCGCCCTCTGGTGGGCACGGGCATGGAGAGGGATGTGGCCCAGGACTCCGGGGCCTGCATCCTGGCTGATGCTGACGGCGTTGTGCGCTATGCGGATGCGGATCGCATTATCGTGAGCTATGCCCCGCAGCAGCACCCGGAGACGGGTGGAGTACGCGCCTATGTGTTGCAGAAATTCCACAAGTCCAACCAGAATTCATGCTTCGGGCAGCGCCCGTCCTGCCGGCCCGGTCAGGTGGTGCGCAAGGGCGACGTTCTGGCGGACGGACCCGGCATTGAAGGCGGAGAACTGGCTCTCGGCAAAAACCTGACCGTGGCCTTTATGCCCTGGTGCGGGTTCAACTTTGAGGACTCCATCCTCATTTCCGAGCGCTGCGTCAAGGAAGACACTTTCACCTCAGTGCATATCGAGGAATTTGAGGTGGCGGCCCGCGACACCAAACTGGGACCGGAAGAAGTAACCCGCGACATACCCAATGTCGGCGAGGAAATGTTGCGCAACCTTGATCTTTCCGGGATCATCCGTATTGGGGCCAATGTGAAGCCGGACGACATTCTGGTCGGCAAGATCACCCCCAAGGGCGAAACCCAGCTTACCCCGGAAGAAAAATTGCTGCGCGCCATCTTCGGCGACAAGGCCCGGGACGTGAAGAACACATCGCTCAAGGTTCCGCCGGGAATTGAGGGGACAGTCATTGAGGTCAAGGTCTTCAATCGCCGCTCCGGGGAAAAAGACGATCGGACCAAAGACATTGAAGGCTACGAACTGGAGGGACTGCACCGGCGTGAGGCGGATCATTCCCGCGCGCTCGCGGATTCCACCCGGGACCGCATTCTGGAACTTTGCGCAGGCAAGCAGCTTGCCGGAAACATCGCCGGCAGAAAGAAGGGCGAAATTCTGGCCGAAACGGGCAGTGTCCCGGACCCCCGGGTCCTGACAAATCTGCCGGTCAAAAAGTTCGCCGGGCTTTTCCGGAGCAAGGCGATTAACGAGAGCATCGCCGCCATTCTGGAAAACTATGACCGCGAGCTGGAATTTATAAAGTCCATCTATGACTCAAAAAGGGCCAAGGTCACAGAAGGCGACGATCTGCCGCCCGGCGTGATCCGCATGGTCAAGGTCTATGTGGCCGTCAAACGCAAGCTCAATGTGGGCGACAAGATGGCCGGCCGGCATGGAAACAAGGGGGTCGTCTCCTGCATCCTGCCCGTGGAGGATATGCCCTTTTTTGCGGACGGACGGCCCGTGGACATAGTGTTGAACCCTCTGGGCGTGCCTTCCCGCATGAATATCGGGCAGATTATGGAAACACACCTCGGCTGGGCGGCCAAGGAACTGGGCGAACAGCTCGCGGCCCTGCTGGACGGGGGGGCGGCCATTGCCAATCTGCGCTCCGAGGTCAAGGACGTTTTTGACACCGACGTCTCGGCGAAGCTCATTGACGGGCTGTCGGACGAGGAATTTGTGGAGGCGGTCAAGGGCCTGCGCCGGGGCATTGTCACCAAAACGCCGGTCTTCGACGGAGCCACGGAAGACGAAATCTGGAGTTGGCTGGTCAAGGCCAAACTGCCGGACGACGGGAAAATCACCCTTTATGACGGACGCACTGGCGAAGCCTTCCATAACAAGGTGACCACCGGCGTCATGTACATGCTCAAACTCCACCATCTGGTGGATGAAAAACTGCACGCGCGTTCCACCGGCCCATACTCTCTGGTGACGCAGCAGCCTCTGGGCGGCAAGGCCCAGTTCGGCGGCCAGCGTCTGGGCGAAATGGAGGTCTGGGCCCTTGAAGCCTATGGCGCGGCCTATCTGCTCCAGGAGTTTTTGACGGTCAAATCCGACGATGTGACCGGGCGCGTGAAGATGTATGAAAAGATCGTCAAGGGCGAGAACTTCCTTGAAGCAGGTCTGCCGGAATCTTTCAACGTGCTGGTCAAGGAATTGATGAGCCTTTGTCTGGATGTCACCCTGCATCAGGAAGAAGGCAAAAAGCGTCCCAAACGCGGTGGTCTCTTTGTTGCCGAGGACGAGATTTGGTCCGATCCGGTTGCGGAGCGCGTGGCCCTGCGTGAAGCCAGGGAGACCTTTGAGGAGGCCCGCGGCGCGCATGCCGAACGCGATTCTTTTGAGTATGAAAGTGACGGCGATGATCTTGATGATGAATTCGACCGTCAGCCCGTTGTTTTCGCCCGTCCGGGAGAAAGCGGCGACGATGAAGATGCGGAAGGCTTTGGCGGCGCGGGTAAAGACGCCGACAAAGAAGAAGCGGAAGACGAACGCTAATGCTGTCTTGACCCTTGCGGCGCAGGGACGAAAACAGCGAAAATAAAAGTTTTAAAACGGCAGGTATCGAAGAATGACACTGGACGATCTTTTTACAGGCAGAGCTTCGTCAGCCTCGGTTTCCAACATCCGGAACTTGAAATCCATACAGGTGTCCATTGCCTCGCCCGAGGCCATTCGCGCCTGGTCTTACGGCGAGGTTAAAAAACCCGAGACCATCAATTACCGGACCTTCAAACCCGAGCGCGACGGCCTTTTCTGCGCCAAGATTTTTGGGCCGGTCAAGGATTTTGAGTGCAACTGCGGAAAATACAAACGCATGAAGCACCGGGGTATAGTCTGCGAGAAGTGCGGCGTTGAGGTCATAGCTTCCAAGGTCAGGCGCGAGCGCATGGGCCACATTGAGTTGGCCGCGCCTGTGGCGCACATCTGGTTTTTGAAAACCCTGCCTTCCAAAATCGGCACCCTTCTGGACATAACCATGGCGGATCTGGAAAAGGTGCTCTATTTCGATTCCTATATCGTCCTGGATCCGGGGAAGACCACCCTCCAGAAACTCCAGGTCATTTCCGAGGATCAGTATCTCCATGTTCTGGATCACTACGGGGAAGACGAAGAAAGTCTGGTTGTGGGCATGGGCGCGGAAGCAGTTCGCACCCTGCTTGAGGAACTCAATCTGGAGGAGTTGCGCGTGCGCCTGCGCGACGAGTCCCAGTCCACGCGGTCCCAGACCAAAAAGAAGAAACTCACCAAACGTCTGAAAATAGTTGAGGCTTTCCTGGAATCCGGCAACAAGCCGGAGTGGATGATCATGGAGGTTATTCCGGTTATCCCGCCGGAGTTGCGGCCTCTGGTCCCCCTGGACGGCGGACGTTTCGCCACTTCGGATTTGAATGATCTTTACCGCCGGGTGATTAACCGCAACAACCGCTTGAAACGTCTTCTCGAACTCGGCGCTCCGGATATCATCATCCGCAACGAAAAGCGCATGTTGCAGGAGGCCGTCGACGCCCTCTTTGACAACGGACGGCGCGGGCGGGCCATCACCGGAACCAACGGTCGCCCCCTGAAATCCCTTTCGGACATGATCAAGGGCAAACAGGGGCGGTTCCGTCAGAATCTGCTCGGCAAACGCGTAGACTATTCCGGCCGCTCGGTTATCGTCGTTGGTCCGAAACTCAAACTGCACCAGTGCGGGTTACCCAAGAAGATGGCCCTGGAGCTTTTCAAGCCTTTCATTTACGCCAAACTTGAGGAAAGGGGACTGGCTTCCACCATCAAAAGCGCCAAGAAAATGGTTGAGCGCGAAGAACTGGTGGTCTGGGACATTCTGGAAGAGGTTGTGCGCGAATACCCCATTATGCTGAACCGCGCGCCCACCCTGCACCGTCTGGGTATTCAGTCTTTTGAACCGCTTCTGGTGGAAGGCAAGGCCATTCAGCTTCACCCCCTGGTCTGTTCCGCCTATAACGCGGACTTTGACGGCGACCAGATGGCCGTGCATCTCCCCCTGTCCCTGGAAGCGCAGATCGAATGCCGCGTTTTGATGATGAGCACCAACAACATCCTTTCTCCGGCCAACGGCAGTCCCGTTATCGTGCCCAGTCAGGATATCGTGCTTGGGCTTTACTATATGACGGTGGACCGCGACTATGAAAAAGGCGAGGGCAAAAAATTCTGCGATCCCTGGGAGGTCATTGCCGCCTATGATTCCGGGGCTGTGGCCCTGCACGCCAAAGTCAGCGTGCGTATGGACGGGCAGCTCGTGGAGACCACCCCGGGCCGCATCCTGGTGCGCGACATTCTGCCCGAAGGTATTCCTTTCGATCACGTCAACTGCGTGCTGAACAAAAAGAACATCGCCCGTCTGGTCGGGTCCGCTTACCGGGACGTGGGGACCAAGGCCACGGTCATTCTCTGCGACCGCTTGAAAGATCTGGGATATGAATACGCCACCAAAGCCGGCGTGACCATAGGCGTAAAAGACCTTAAAATCCCTGCAGCCAAAAAGACGATTATCGCCACGGCCAAGGCGGAAGTAGACGACATTGAACGCCAGTACAGAGACGGGATCATCACCCGCACGGAAAAATACAACAAGGTTGTGGACGTCTGGACCAAGGCCACCCAGGATGTGTCTGTGGAAATGGTCAAAGCCATATCCTATGACACGGTGACGGACGGGGAGGGACACGAAAAACTGAACCACAGCTTTAACCCCATTTACATGATGTCTACTTCCGGGGCGCGCGGCAACCAGGACCAGATGCGTCAGCTTGCCGGAATGCGCGGTCTGATGGCCAAGCCTTCCGGGGAAATTATCGAAACGCCGATCATTTCCTGCTTCCGCGAGGGACTGGATGTTTCCCAGTATTTCAACTCCACGCACGGCGCGCGCAAGGGTCTTGCGGATACGGCCCTGAAGACGGCCAACTCCGGTTATCTCACCCGTCGTCTGGTGGATGTTGTCCAGGATGTGATCATCAGCGAAAATGACTGCGGGACCGTGGACGGCATTGAACTCACCCATCTGGTCAAGGGCGGGGACATCAAAATGCGTCTCTCGGAAAGGGCTATCGGCCGCGTTACCCTTTATCCGGTTCTGCATCCGGAAACAGGGGAAACGCTTTTCCCGGCCAACACCCTGGTGGACGAGAAAGTGGGTCAGGCCCTGGATGAGGCGGGGATAAATTCCCTGACCATCCGCTCCGCCCTGACCTGCAGTTCGGAACGCGGCGTCTGCTCCCATTGCTACGGGCGGGATCTGGCGCGCGGACATCTGGTGAATGTCGGCGAGACTGTCGGCATCATCGCCGCCCAGTCCATCGGCGAACCCGGCACCCAATTGACCATGCGTACCTTCCACATAGGCGGCACGGCCTCGCGCGAGATCGAAAGATCCAATCTTACCGCCCAGCACGCCGGACGCGTCATCTTTTCCCGGATGAAAGCCGTCGTGAACAGGGACGGCGACAGTATGGTGCTCGGCAAGAGCGGGCAGGTGAGCATTGTGGACGAACAGGGCAGGGAACGGGAAAAATATCTTCTCCCCAACGGCTCCAAACTCAAGGTGCGCGAGAACGAAGAAGTGAAAAAGGACGCCTTGCTCGCGGAGTGGGATCCCTTTAACGAACCCTTTGTCTCGGAAGTGGACGGCTTCATCAAATACACGGACATTCTGGATGGCAAGACCTACCAGGAAAAAGTGGATGAAGCCACGCAGATGACATCGCGCAGCATTATCGAATACCGCACCACCAATTTCCGTCCGGCCATTTCCGTGTGCGACGAAAAGGGCGAGGTCAAAAACCGGCCCGGTTCAAGCCTCCCGGCTACTTATCCCCTGCCTGTGGGCGCCTTGCTCATGACCAATGACGGACAGGCCATTGAGGCCGGCGAAATTCTGGCCCGCAAACCGCGCGAAACCTCCAAGACCAAGGATATAGTGGGTGGTCTGCCGCGTGTGGCCGAGCTTTTCGAGGTGCGTAAACCCAAAGATATGGCCGTAGTTTCAGAGATCGACGGGACCGTTTCCTATGGCGGGGAGGCCAAGGGCAAACGCAAACTGGTCGTGACCCCGGAGACGGGCGACGCCAGGGAATATCTGGTGCCCAAAGGCAAACACATTACCGTCGGCGACGGCGATTTTGTGGAGGCCGGTGAGCTGCTCACCGAAGGGAACCCCGAACTGCACGACATTCTGCGCACCAAGGGCGAGAAATTCCTGGCCGCCTATCTGGTGGACGAGATTCAGGACGTTTACCGTTTCCAGGGCGTGGGCATTGACGACAAGCACATTGAGGTCATAGTGCGTCAGATGTTGCGCAAGGTGCAGATTTTGGATCCCGGCCAGACCAGTTTCCTAGTGGGCGAACAGGTGGACAAGCAGGAATTCAAAGATGAAAACGTCAGAGTCATTGCCGAAGGCAACACCCCGGCCACGGCCGAACCTCTGGTTCTCGGCATAACCCAGGCCTCGCTGACGACCTCCAGTTTCATTTCCGCCGCTTCCTTCCAAGAAACGACCAAGGTGCTGACCGAAGCTTCCTTGCGCGGAAAATCCGATGCCCTGCGCGGTCTCAAGGAGAA
The DNA here is from genome assembly GCA_031260965.1 of Desulfovibrio sp. Lineage (GTDB taxonomy): Bacteria > Desulfobacterota > Desulfovibrionia > Desulfovibrionales > Desulfovibrionaceae > Frigididesulfovibrio. The sequence continues at coordinate 24,153 of JAISKK010000015.1, forward strand.
TGTCATTGTCGGCCGTCTTATCCCGGCCGGAACCGGGTATCGGGAATATGTGAATGCGGACATTCTGGTTCCGGAGCAGAAAGAGCGTCCGGACAAGTTCCTGGATGATCTGGAAGAAGACCCTCTGTTGGTGGAAATAAGCTGATGCGCCGTATGGTGCGTGTCTTTTGTTTTTTGTTTCCGGGTTTTTTGTTTTGCGGGTCGGCGCTTGCCCAGGGTTCTGTGCCCGTGCTGGTCAGCATAGCCCCGCAGAAATATCTGGTGGAGCGCATCGCCGGAGATAATCTGGTTCAGGTCTCAACGCTTTTGCGTCCGGGCGCAAATCCGCACACCTGGGAACCTGGTCCGGAGCAGATGCGCGCCGTGACCGCGGCGCGGCTCTGGTTCACCATTGGTCTGCCTTTTGAGGAATCTCTGCTCCCGCGTCTGAAAACAGACAAGCTGCATGTGGTCTCCATGATCCGGGGACTCAAGCGTTTAGCCCCCGCTCCTTCTCTTGTCGCGCATGACGGGAGCGGGCAGGCTCAGGACGGAAAGGAAGAACATGGCGAGGACCTGGACCCGCATGTCTGGCTTTCGCCCATGCTCGCGCGGGCCATGCTGCCGGGTGTGGTCGAGGCTTTGAGCGAAATTTTGCCGGACAAGGCCGGGGAATTGCGCGTAAGAGCCGCAGATCTGGCCCGGGAGCTTGAAGAACTGGACGCCGGGATCGCGGAAAAACTGGACGCTCTGCCGACGGGCAAACGCTCTTTTCTGACCTTGCACCCGGCTTGGCGCTATTTTGCCATGAACTACGGGCTTGAAGAACTGAGCATCTCGCCCGACGGTCGGGAACCGGGTCCGAAAAGCTTGCAGGCTGTCGCGGATGCGGCCAAAGAGCGCGGACTGACCTGCATTCTTGTGGAGGAGCAGTTCTACGGCTCTCTGGCGGAGGCAGTGGCTTCCGCTTTGGGCTTGCGCATAGTGCGCGTCAACCCTCTGGGCGAGGATCTGCTTTTTGTCTATCGGGATATTACAGACAAGATTATCGCCTCCTTAAAACCCTGAGTTGCCTGATGTCAAGCGCGCTGTCCCCGGCCTTGGAAATAGCCGATCTTTCCTTTTCCCACAGCGGACGGGAGCCGGTTCTTGAAGATGTCACGCTGGATATGCGGACCGGGGAGTTCCTTGCCCTGATCGGACCCAACGGCGGGGGGAAAAGCACTTTATTGCGCCTTATTGTCGGGCTTTTGCGGCCGTGCAGCGGCACGCTGACGGTTTTCGGCAAAGCTCCGGGGCAGGCAAGCGCAAATATAGGTTATGTGCCGCAATTTTCCGGCTTGAGCCCCGATTTTCCGGCCACGGTCCTGGAGATGACCCTCATGGGCGCTGCCGAACCCTGCGCGCGCGGCGGGATTTGGGGCAGAGACAGGCGGGCCAGAGACAGGGCTCATGCCTATCTGGAGATCCTTGGTCTGACCGGGCTGGCCGGACAATCTCTATCTTCCCTGTCCGGCGGACAGAGGCGGCGGGCCATGGTGGCCAGAGCCCTGATGGGCGGACCGGAGAATTTTCTTCTCCATCCGGACAGTACCTCTCCGGAATTTCCTTTTCTGCTGCTGCTGGATGAACCCACAGCCGGAGTTGACGCCGAAGGAACCTTCTGCTTTTACGAATTTCTCGGCAAGCTGCGCGGGGGTATAAGCATCATTGTCGTAAGCCACGATTTGTTTATGGTTTCGCCTTTTTTTGACCGGGTGGCTTTTGTAAATCGCCGCCTCACGCCTCTTTCCGGTCCTTCCCTGACCCAGGACGCGCTGGCCGCCCTTTTCGGCCGGCACATGCACGCCTGTCCGGTTGCGGACATGCAGCACGCCCTCGGCGGCAGACATCTTTCCGGTTGCTCGCATCCGGCCTGCGCGGCGGGTCTTCAGACGCACAACCCCGAAGCCGCGGCAGGCGGCGGGCCGGGCAGCGCCCTGGGCCGGGTTGACGGCGAAGTGGCCGGATGAATTGTTGACACGCGATCCATGGATGCTCTTATCTTAAGCCTGGAAGCGTTGCTGGCTTCCCCTTTTATGCGCCATGCCCTGCTGGCCGGGTTACTGGCCGGTATAGCCTGCGGGGTGACCGGGGTTCTGGTGCTGCAAAACCGCCTGACCTTCCTGGCCGGCGGAGCTGCGCACGCGGCATACGGAGGCGTCGGTCTGGCCTTTTATTTCTCCTTGCCTGTTCTGCCTTGTACCCTGTTGTTTTCCTTGGGGGCGGCTGCCCTTATGGCCTTGCTCGTCCTGCGCGGAGAGAGCGAAGGGCAGAGAGGAGACGCCCAGGATGCGGCCATCGGCGCTCTGTGGGCGGGCGGCACGGCCTTCGGGATCATTCTCATCGAGCTTTCACCGGGATATTCCGGGGACCTTATGGGTTATCTGTTCGGCAGCATTCTGACCGTGCCGACGGCGGATCTGGTCGGTATGGTCTTTTTTGATCTGCTCTTGCTCGGTCTTTTATTTTTTTTCCGCCAGGGTTTATGGGCTTTGTCCCTGGACAAGGAGTTCGCGGCCGTGCGCGGTTTGCCGGTGCGCAGGCTCTATCTGCTGCTGGTTGTCTTCGTCGCCCTGACCGTGGTTATGCTCATCCGCGTTGTCGGGCTGATTCTGGTGCTGGCCCTGCTGACCATTCCCGCCTCCCTGGCCCGAACCTTCTGTCGCTCGCTTTATCCGTCCATGGCTCTGGCCGGATTGTTCTCCCTTTTGTTCTGTGTGGCCGGGCTTGTGTTCTCCTGGTTCACGGACATCTCTTCCGGGGCCTCCATCATAGTTGTGGCCGTGGCGGTTTATCTGCTGGCAAGGGTGATGGCGCCTGCAAGATAGTCATTGCCTTTTCCCCGCTCATTCCGTATAACCCACGGCCTCCTGGCGCTGCCCATAGGTCTCCTTGACAAAGGGCAGCAGGATCGTGTTGCTTTCCGTCCTGACGCTCTCGGAGGTGCAGGGTTTGAAAAGATGCGCTTTTTCCTCTCCCTTGAGGACGCGGAGCGCGCCGAGGGCCAGGGCTTCAACGTCATTTTCGCCGGGAACTATGGACAGGGGGGCGATAAAGTTGACACGCTCCTCCACAAGTTTAACGAGCAGCGCTGAACAGGCAAGCTCTCCGGTTAAAACAATTCTGTCCACCTTGCCCTTGACCACAGTGGACAGCTCTCCGATGGACTTGGCGGTTTGATAGGCCATGGCCTTATAAGCAAGCAGAGCTTTGTCATTTCCGGAAGCGATCATCGCCTCCACCTGTTCAATTCTGTTCGTGCCCAGGTACCCGATCAGGCCCCCTTTGTTGCGGGCGCTTTTCATAGTTTTGGTATGCCCGTATCTTCCCGAGAAACAAAAGTTTATGAGCCGCCTGTAGGGCAGACGCCCTGAGCGCTCCAGGGAAAATGGCCCCTCATCGTCGCTCACATAGTCGATCATGCGTCCCTTGTCGAAAATTCCCATGCAAATGCCGAAGCCCAGATAGGCCACGATAAAGGTATCAGCCGCATAGCTCAGATTCCGTTCCTCAGCCACTTTGAGGGCGGCGGCGTGCATGTTCAGTATCGGAGTGCGCGGAATACGCGGCAACTCCGGATGACCGGAAAGACGCGCTATATCGTCTATCTCATCCACCCGTGCGGAATCATAAACATAGGCCTGCACTCCATAACATTGTGCGATAGACCAGGCGATCAGCGGGCCCAGTTTGGATGGATGATCGTGTACGGACTTGCTGTTCAGATAATTCAGCATTGTCTCGTCAACCAGATATGCGCCCTGCTTGAGCGGCGGAAGAGGGCCGCAACGTCCCACCACAGTGCTCAGGGTGGACATATCGAAGCCGTGCTTGTCACAGCAACGGGCAATGTCTGTCTCGCGCATCTGCACTTGTTGAACCATTTTTGGCAGGCGGCTCGATGTCGGCAAATCATGAGTGATATCGCAACTAAAAATTTTCTTATTATCTGCGTAAGCTGCGACCCTGGTGGCCGCCGAACCCGGATAAAGGGCTAAAACCCTATGTTTTGCCGTATTCATGAGTGAAATTTCGCCACAGCGCCTCCGACTCCCATCTGTAAAACCTCAGAAGCCCCAAATTTGGACATAGCCGTCTTTTGAGTCCTGTTAAAGGTTGTAGCGATGACCAGCAGCATTTTTAGTAATATTACAAAATTCATGCCAAACCCGGACATTAGCCAAAAGCTCTAGAGCGGCGCGGGTAAAGAGAGAAAAAGGATGTTTTGTTGTGTTGTCTGTGGGGAAGCGAAGTAAGACAAGCTTGGGCGCAAAATGCTCCAGGACGGCAAAGAAGACTGCCGCCGTAAGGATGTCTCTCGCAAAAAAAAGAATAGCTGGAAGACCGCAAAAAAATGGCCGCGCCAGCATTTCACACATGAAATGCTCGCAAGGATTTC
>JAISKK010000051.1 GCA_031260965.1 Desulfovibrio sp.
TCCTCGGTAAGGTGGCATCAGATTAATTCATTTTTAAAAAATTATAAACTTAAATGTTACACGGTACTAGGGGTTTTCTACCGGATACAGAGAGGTAATTCCGCAGAAAAAGAACACGCTCAATTTCTCCCCTAAAAAAGTTTTCTGCACTGTCCGGCGCGCAAAGGCCCCGAAGCGCTTCGCGTTCCGGGGCCTGCAAATAATATGCGACTTTTCCCTTACGGCTTGGCGAAACCGTATTTAGCCAAAATCGCCGATCCTTCCGGGCTGAGGAGAAAATCAACAAAAGCCTTGGCCTCCTTGGGGGAAGCTGAACTTTTGATGACCGCCGCCGGATAGAGCACCGGCTGATGTCCGCTCAGGGTATATACTACCTTGACCTTGTCGCCGGCCTGTTTGGCATCCGTGGCATAAACGATGCCCGCTTCCACCTCGCCGCGCGACACATAGTCCAGAACCTGACGTACACTCTCGCCCTGGATGAATTTGGACTGCAAGCCTTCCCACAGACCGGCTGCAGTCAGTGCATCCTTGGCGTAACGGCCGGCAGGCACGGACCCCGGGTTGCCTATGCCCAGTTTCTTGATGGCGTCCCCTTTAAGACCGTTCAGATCGGAAATGGCTACTTTGCTATCGGACGGTACAATCAGCACCACTCCGTTCAGGGCGAAATTGACGCGCGTGGCCGCGTCAATCAGTTTCTTTTCCGCCGCCTGGTTCATGGTCGCCTGATCCGCCGAGGCAAAGACATCAACGGGCGCTCCTTCCTCAATCTGCTTCAACAGCGGATTGGAGGCGGCAAAATTTGTGGTCACTTCGACAGCGGGATTTTTCTTGACAAAGGCCTCTTTGACCTCGGTAAAGGCGTTGGTGAGGCTTGCGGCCGCTGAAACGGTCAGTTTGGCCGCAAAACCGGTCCCGGCCGTGCAGGCCAGCATAAGCAGGCCAAGACAGAGAACGCGAAGATAAAAACGCATATAAGCCTCCTGAAGGGTAAAATTGATCATTAGCGCAAAATTTTATACTAGCATAGGGCACGGGCAAGACAAACCTGTCACTGAAATGCGGCATCGGGTGTTGATTTCAAGTGACGCGCATGCAAGAATTGTCTTGATTTTAAGGCATTTCCGTGTGACAGTATTTACACGTGAAGGGAATTGCATGTTTGATCCGCAAGCAATCATAGATTCCATGGGCCGCGAGGAGCTCAAACTGCTCGCTGCGGCAACGGAAAAGAAACTGTCCGGCTACGGCGAAGACGCGGCCTTCGGTGACATCGGCCTGATCAAATCCCTGGTGCCGGAAGGGGCCAGGTATCTGAGTTCGGAGGAACTGGATATGGCCTGCGCCGCCTTTGAAATCTGGCGGGCGGAGGCGAAAACCCCCTTGCAGAACCGCTCCCGCGCCCGTCTCTGGCTGGCTTTCCTGCTTCTGCGCTATGGCGCGCTGCGCCTTGGCGAAGTGCTGGCCCTTGACGATGTAAAAGACATCCGACCCGCGCGTTGTCTGGTTCTGGTACGCGGCGCGCACGCGCGCCAGATTCTTTTGCCCGCCCCGGTCATGGAAAAAATAGCCGCCCTTCTTGCTTCACCCATGTTTTACGGGTTGCGCGGGGAAGTGCTCAAACTCGATCAGGGCTACCTGCGCCGCAAGTTTTATCAGCGAGCCAAGGTCTGCGGCTTGCCCAACTCTTTATTCAATCCCAGGGTCATGCGCCAGTCCAGGGGCCTTGAACTGCTGCGCCAGGGTATGCCCCTGCAGGTCGTGCAGTCCTGTCTGGGCCTGCCCAGCCTGCCCCAGTCCGCCAATTATCTGGAACTTTCCAGTGACGCGGTAACCAGAATCATGCACTACTGCATCAACAGGGAGATCAAAATGAAAACCAGCGCCCGCAACGCCTTTACCGGAAAAATCAGCGCCATCAAAAGCGACGGCCTGCTTGCCGAGGTGGAAATCAAGACCCTGTCCGGCCTCTGCATCGTCTCGGTGATCACGGAACAAAGCCGTGAGAGTCTCGGTCTTGCCGAAGGCGGCGTGGTCACGGCCGCCATCAAGGCCCCCTGGGTCATTATCTGTACTGAGGCCGAGGCGGCGCAAAGCAGCGCCCGTAACAAGTTTCCCGGCAAAGTCACCAGCGTCAAGACAGGGGAAATAGCCTGCGAGGTAAACACGGAACTGGCCGACGGCAGCATGGTCAGCTCCATTGTAACCCGGGAAAGCATAGAGAACCTGGAACTGGCCCCCGGCCGGGAGGTTCTGGTGCTGTTCAAGGCCTTTGCCGTAATCCTGAACGTCTAGATCCCGCTCATGCCCACTTCCGGCAGCCGGAACAAGGGAGACATGGGTTCGCAAGGGTCCCTCCGCATCAAAATAAAAAAAGGGGACGGGACTTTTCTGGACCTTGCGGCGCAAGCCGGGGCGAATCTTCTGGATGTACTGCGTACGAACAATTTTGCCGTCCCGGCCGACTGCGCCGGTCAGGGTGTGTGCGGCAAATGTCTGGTTCGTGCAGCGGGCGAACTTGCGCGCGCCTGCCAGGTGCAGGCTGTCCCCGGCCTTGATGTGGAACTTCTGGCGCCGGAGGCGGAATTCGCCATCCGGACGGAGTACCGGGCGCGCGGGGACGGATATGCCCAAGCGGACAAAAGCACGGGATATGCGCTCTCTCCCCTTTCAGCGCAAAATCCTCCAGCCCGCTCTTCTCTCTCCCCTCCCTCCTCTTTCTGTCTGGCGGCGGATATCGGCACCACCACGGTAGTCGTGCAGTTGGCCGGGATTCCCGGCAGGGCCGGGACGCAAAATCTGACCCCGCGCATTCTGGGAACACGCTCTTTTATGAATGGCCAGCGCATATTCGGGGCGGACGTTTTGTCCCGCATCCGCCATGCCCAGGGGGGCGGACTTGGGCAGATGAGCGCAATCATCCGCGCCTCTCTGGCCGAAGCCGCCATTTCCCTCTGCGCCGAGGCGAATCTCCCCCTCCGGGATCTGTCCATGTTCAGCGTGGCCGGCAACACCGCCATGATCCACATTCTGCTCGGCGCGGACTGCTCCCCTCTGGGCAGCCATCCCTACACGACTTCTCTGCTCCTCAAAGACAGTTATACATTCGCCGAGATCTTCGGCCCCGAATACGGGGAAGGACCGCCCCTGCGTATTCTTCCCTGGATTTCCGCCTATGTGGGGGGGGACATCACGGCCGGCTATCTGGCCTGCCGGAGCAGCCCTGCGGAGACAGCCCTGCTGCTCGACCTCGGGACCAACGGGGAGACGCTGCTCTGGTCCGGGGACAAAACCTGGTGCTGCTCCGCCCCTTCCGGCCCGGCCTTTGAAGGCTGCGGGCTCACTTGCGGGGTTGGCGGCATAGCCGGGGCGATCAGCCGTGTGGATCTGCTGGAGGGAAATTTCATCTGCCGGACTATCAAGGGCGCCGCGCCCGCCGGTATTTGCGGCTCCGGGGTGCTGGATCTTCTGGCCTGTCTGCGGCGCGGCGCTTACATGGATGCCGGGGGACGTCTGGAAAAATCTTTTTTTGACAAGGGCCTGCGTCTGGCCCGCTCCGCGGACGGCGGCGACATAATTTTTACTCAGGGGGACGTACGCGAGGTGCAGTTGGCGAAATCCGCCGTGCGCGCCGGTCTGGAGATATTGCTCCAAGAATCCGGATTGTCTGCCCAAAAGATCGAGACCCTGTATCTGGCCGGCGGCTTCGGCCAGGAACTGCGTCTGGAAAGCGCCGCCGCCATCGGCCTTTTGCCGCCGGATCTGATCCCTAAAGCGATCCCGGTGGGCAACAGTTCTCTGGGCGGGGCCATACGCGTATGCTCAGACCCCGGACTTTTGCGTGAAGCTGCGGCTTTGCGGGAAAAAACCCGGGAGATACTCCCCGCCTCCCACCCGGATTTTCAGAATCTCTTCATCCGCCACTTGGGCTTTGGCGGGGAAGGTTGAATGGCGCATTTTCCGCACCCCCCCTTGCAGCGCATATGTGCATTTTCACTGCAAATCTCTAATCCCAGCTTCTCTTGTCCTCAATGGGTCTGCCCTGCGGAGGCAGACTGCCGGGGGCGAGAATTTTCAGCACCGGACGCAGTTTGATCCTTTCCCGGAACTGATGCATGAGTTCGTCCTCGCGCTTGAAGTCGGCGGTCTCCACATAGAGGGTCATCTCGTCAATGCCGCCGCTGTTTGTAACCTCAATCTGCCAGCGTTTTATTTCCTCAAAGGAGGACAACACCTGCTCCACCTGATGCGGATAGACAAACATGCCCTTGATGCGGGCCGTTGTGTCCACACGCCCGACAATGTTGCCGAGGCGGGGGCTGGTGCGCCCGCAGATGCAGGGCGAGCGGTCAATATAGGACAGATCCCCGGTAGCAAGACGGATTAGGGGATAGGTCTTGTTGAAGGCCGTCACCACTATCTCGCCCACTTCCCCGTCCTTCATGGGAATGCCCGTGTCCGGGTGGCAGATTTCCACATAGGCGCGGTTCGCTATGTGCAGACCGCTTTTCTGAAAGCATTCGTAGCCGATGCAGCCCACATCCGCCGTGCCGTAGCCCTGACGCATGATCATGTCGAATTTCTTTTCCAGCTGGTTGCGGGTCTTTTCGGAAAATTTCTCGCCGGTGACAAAAGCCACCTCCAGGAACATGTCCTTGCGCAAGTTGATGCCTTTCTCCTCCGCCTTCTGGGCCAGATGGGTCAGATAGCTCGGCGTGCCCACATAACCCTGGACGCGCAGCTTTTGCATAATCTCAAGCTGGGTCACGGCGTTGCCCTGACCGGCGGGCATGACCGCGCAGCCCAGGTTGCGCAGCGGCTCCTCAAACATCAGTCCGGCCGGGGAAAGATGATAATTGAAGGTGATCTGGGTCACATCGCCGGGCCGAAAGCCGACGGAATAGAAGGCCTCGGTATAACCCCAGTAATCGGGTGAACGATCTTCAGGGTCAAAGATGGGACCGGGAGAAAGAAAAATGCGCTTCAACTCCCCTATGTCCTTGGTCAAAAGCCCGCCCAGACGCGGTCCCATGGATTGCAGGAAGATAAGTTCCTTTTTCTTGATTATCGGAATATGCTTCAAATCACTCAAATGGTTGAATTTCTCAACGCTGAACTGGGCGCGGTCAAAACGCTTCTTCACATCCTCGGAATAACGGTAGGCATAGGAAATGAGTTCTTTTAACTGAATCAGATAAAACTGCCTGCGCTCGCCTTCATCCAGAACTTCACGCCGGCTGTAAATGCCTTCGGTGCGGTCTTTGCGGGTCATTGCCATCCTCCAAATAGATGCGTGCGAAAAAAACTGCCACGCAAAATGAATTATGAAATGGCTTCTACCCTTTCGCATTTGCGAATGCAAGTAAAAAAAAATTTATTCTTTAATTGCAAATAGTTAAATTATATTTGACAGAAAGTGTCCGGAAAGCGACAATTATATTTTATTGGCAAAGGAGATATACAGCGCGTGAACGGGATCGGCTTTTCTCCACAAGCATTTAAACAAACGGCGCTCCAGCCCCTGTCCCGGCGGCAAAGCGCCCGGAAATACAGGGATGAATAAATCCGCTCTGACCGTACTCGGCATTGACCCCGGTTCCCAGTGTCTGGGCTGGGGACTGGTGCAGGATCGCTCCGGGGTCCTGAGTCTGGCGGACTATGGCGCCATCCGCCCCAAAGGCGGGGATTTTTCCGCCCGCCTGTCCGATCTTTTCCTCTCCCTGACTGCGGTTGTGCAGAAATACGCCCCGGATGAAGCGGCCATTGAACTGGTTTTTGTGCAGAAAAACATTATGAGCGCCCTCAAACTGGGACAGGCCAGAGGGGTGGCGGTTGCGGCCTGCGCTGCCCACAGTGTCCCGGTCTTCGACTATGAACCTGCCCTGGTGAAAAAATCCCTGGTCGGGACCGGACGGGCGGAAAAGAGCCAGGTCTCTTTTATGGTCGGTCAACTGCTTAACGTAAAACCGGACTGGCCCCTGGACGCCGGAGACGCCCTGGCCCTGGCCATCTGCCGTCTGAATATCCGTCGTTTCGAGGCTTTAACGGCGCGCAGTCTATGAATATTATCCTTTTCACCTCATCTTCCAGCAAAAGCGGAGGCTCGCGCCAGACCCTCTATCTGGCCCAGGGTTTAAGCGGACACGGGCACAAGGTGGCCTTTTTTATCCCGGAAGCCTCCGAACTGCCGGAACTGGACCCGCATTTCCCCTTCCGTTATCTGCCCGGGCAAGCTTCCGCCTGGAAGAAAACCCTGATCGAAGCCCTGCCGGAATCCGAAGCGGCCGTGCTGCACAGTTTCCATAATCCAGCCTTAAAAATCCTGGCTCTCTTTGACCTTTTCCGCAAAAGAAGACTTGTGACCCTGGCCCACCGGGGAGTGACCTTCCGCCCGAAGAATCCCCTTCCCTACTGGTCGCCGGGCATAGACCACTATACAATCAATTCCTATCGCGGCGTGCGCATCCTGAAAAGCCTCGGCCTGCGGGAAAGCAGCATCTCCTATGTGCCGAACGCCATACCGGCCGAGCGACTGAAGGCCATGCGCTCCCCGGCCGAGGTGCGCGCCTCCCTGAACATCCCCCCCGGGTCCCTGCTTTTTCTCTGCATCAGCGGCGACGCCAAATACAAAGGCGTCTCCGTCCTGATGCGCGCCTTTGCCCGCGCCTTTCCCGGCTCCGGGCCCGATCCGGCAAGCGCCCCGCGCCTGCTGGTCGCCGGTCTTCTCTTCGACTGGAACCCGCTGCAGAAGGAACTGGGCATGGAGGAGCGCATCCGCTGCCTGGGCTATAGCGAAGACGTGGGCAGCCTGTATGCTGCGGCGGATGTCTTTGTGCTGCCCTCCCTTACGGAATCCATGCCCAACACCCTTCTGGAAGCTCTGCGCGCGGGTCTGCCCTGCATCGGAACCGATGTGGGAGATGTATCCGACATCCTTCAGGATCCAAAAACAGTGCCGGCCGGGCTGGTAGTCAAAGCGGGAAATGTGGAAAAACTGGCCGCCGCCCTGCGCGAAATGGCCGGGGATCCCGATCTGCGCGCGCGTTGCAAAGACGCCGCCCTGCGCCGGAGCCGGCTTTTTACGCCGGAACGTCGTCTGGATATTGTTGAGGGGCTTTACAACAAACTCTTACAGGACAAAGGTTTCATCCGATGACAAAGTTTCCCGGCCACGACGGTGAAATCTACGCGTCAGCCCGCGCCCTCCGGATAAGCCCGGACGCGCTTCTGGACTTCAGCGGCGACACCTCCGCTTTCGCGCTGCCCCTGACCCGCGATCTGGTCCATTCCACTCCCTATCCTTTCGCGCATTACCCGGACTCCACATCCCGCTGTCTGGCGCAGGCCCTGGCCGCCCATGAAGGGGTTGAGGCGGATCAGGTTTTAGCGGGAAACGGGGCGACGGAGCTGATCCGTATGGCCATTCAGAGTCTGGCCCCGCGCCGGGTCCTGCTGCTCGGTCCCCTTTTCTCCGAATACGCGGCTGTCTGCTCCATCTTTGCCCTGCCCTTTGAAATTATCGCCGCCCGGGAAGGCAACTATTTTAATTTAAGCGCGCGCGAGATGGAAAAAATCCGCCTCTCGGACGCCGACCTGCTGATCTTTTGCACCCCCAACAACCCGACCGGGGTAACCTATGACAATATCGTGGTTCTGCTGAATCACATTCGCACCCCGCGCATTCTCGCCGATTTGAGCTACCGGGAATTTCTCTTCGGCACGGACGACTATTACGCCAATTCATACCGCGTTTACCGCAACAGCGTCCAGGACGGGGTAAAAATCTTCACCCTGCACAGCTTCAGCAAATTTTTCTGCTGCCCCGGCATCCGCCTGGGCTATATTCTGGGCGAGGCCAAAAGCCTGGAGCGCATGGCCTCCCTGCAAGCGCCCTGGAGCGTCAGCCCCTTTGCCCAGAACATGGGCGAGCGTTTTCTGGAAAATATCGACGCCTACCGGCAATGTCTGCCCGCTCTCCAGTCCGCCACCTTGAATCTGGCCCGGGAACTACGCCGCCTTGACCTCTTTGATCCGGAGCGGGTGAGCGAGGGACCGGGATTTCTCTGCTGCGCCCTGCAAGCCCCCCTGACCCCGGCGGCAGCCGCGGATTTTCTGCTTAAAAGACATATCCTGATCCGTAACTGCGACAATATCACCGGCATGCCCAAGGGTTATATCCGGGTACGGGCCGGGACAGACGAAGAAACGGGGCGCCTGCTTGAAGGCCTGAAGATTCTGCGCAGCGCCCTGCTTTGAGGACTCGGGCCTTGCCCCTTAATCGCTTTCCACCGACGATCTGCATTTCATCTTGACATTGCGCCGCCTTTGCCCCATAAAACTTTTATAAAAGAGTAGGTTTATTCATTTCCGCCCAGGCCGCGTTCCCTTTTCAGGAGCGCGTTCCTCGGCCCATATGAAAACGCCGTCACATCAACCCAAGGAGTTTCCCATGTTCCGCCTCATCTGCGCCACAGCCCTGGCCCTCCTGCTTCTGGCGACCACCGCCCTGGCCGCTCCCCTTACCTTCAAACTCGGACACATCGCCGATCCCCAGCATCCCTACGGACAGGGGGCTGTGAAATTCGCCGATCTGATCAAGGAAAAAACCAAGGGCACGGTTGAGGTCCAGGTCTTTCCCTCCAGCCAGCTCGGCAACCAGCGCGATCTCATCGAAGGCCTGACCTTCGGCACCCTGGACATGACCCTGACCAGCGCGGCCGTGCTCGGCAACTTCATTCCGGAAATCAGCGTCTTTGACCTGCCCTTCATCTTCCGCGACGTGCAGCACGCCTACAAGGCCCTGGACACCGTGGGCATGGAAATAGGCAAACTCGGCGAAGCCAAGGGCCTCAAAACCCTGTCTTTCATGGAAAACGGCGTCCGGCACATGACCAACAACCGCCAGCCGATCAAGGTTCCCGCCGACGTCAAGGGCCTGAAAATCCGCGTTATGGAACAGCCGGTCTATATCGAAATGATCAAAGCCCTGGGCGGCAGCCCGACCCCCATGGCCTTCAGCGAAATTTACACCGCCCTGCAGAAGGGCGTCATTGACGGGGAAGAAAACCCCCTGCCCCAGATCTGGACGGCGCGCTTCTTTGAAGTGCAGAAATATGTCTCCCTCACCGCCCACACCTATTCCTCCGAGCCCGTGCTGATCTCCACCAGCGCCTGGAAGAAGCTGTCCCCGGAACAGCAGAAAGCCGTGCAGGAAGCGGCCGTCGAAGCCGCCGTCTGGCAGCGCGACCTCTGCCGTAAACTGGAACAGGGCTATATCGATCAGATTAACGCCACCGGCAAATGCGTGGTCAACGACGGCGTGGACCTGAAAGCCTTTGCCGAAGCCACCAAAGGAACCTGGAAATTCTTCGCCGACAAGGTCAAGGGCGGTCAGGAACTGATCGACAAGATCGTCAACATCAAATAGTTTTTTGCGGCGGCAGCCGATCCCCCCGATCCTTTTGCCGCATCCATAAAGCATCCGGCGGGCGGGGACGCGAAGCGCGTCTCCGCCCCACTGCAAGGAGGTCAGAGGTGAAAAGCGTTCTCGACAAGATCGAAAAGGGCCTGAACCTGTTCGTGTCCATACTCATCGGCTGCATGATGCTCTGGGTCTTCGTCCAGGTCATCACCCGCTACTGTTTCAGCTATACCCCAAGCTACGGGGAAGAGCTCGCGCGCTATATGTTCGTCTGGGTGGTCTTTCTCTCCCTGCCCATTGTCGCCAAACGCGGCGGACATATGGCCATCGAGATGATTACCGTGCGTCTCAAGGGCCAGGCCCTGAAGACCATACGCATCGCGGCGGACATCTTCACCCTGGCCTTTCTGGCGCTCATGGTCGTGCAGGGCACGTTCATGACCATAAAATCCTCCATTCAGACTTCAGCCGCCCTGGAAATACCCATGTCCTGGGTCTATTGCGTAATGCCCATCGGCTGCCTGATTATGCTCGCCAATGTGCTCTGCAATTTCGTAAACCTGATCCGCACGCCGGCGGACAAGCTCTGATCGGAGGCTGACATGGTCCTGCAGGCGTTAATGATTTCCTTTGTGATAATGCTGGCCACCGGCACGTCCATCGGCGTGGCCCTGAGCCTGTCCTCAGCCGTTGTCTTCTACTCCATCATGGATATTCCGCTGATCGTGGTCGTACAGCGCATATTCACCTCGGTTGATTCCTTCTCTTTCATGGCCGTGCCTTTCTTCATGCTGGCCGGCGCCTTCATGTCCGAAGGCGGAGTGACCAAACGCATTGTGGACTTCTCCATGAGTCTGGTCGGTTTCCTTTCCGGCGGTCTGGCCCTGGTGGTGGCCGTGGCCGGCATGTTCTTCGCCGCCCTCTCCGGCTCCTCCGCCGCCACTACGGCGGCCATCGGCGCCTCAATGATCGACGAAATGGAAAAAAGGGGCTATGAACGCGCCTTCGCCGCCGCCGTGGTCGCCTCGGCCGGAACGGTGGGCATAGTCATCCCTCCTTCCATCACCATGGTCGTTTACGGCTCCATAGCCAACACTTCCATTGCCGATCTCTTCATGGGCGGCTTCGCCCCCGGCATCCTCATGGGCCTATCCATGTGTCTGGTAAGTTACCGGATAGCGAAGAAGAAAGGCTTGCACGGCGAAGGATCCTTCTCGCTCAAAGCTGTAGGCAAAGCTTTCATTGAGTGCTTCTGGGCTTTGATGATGCCGGTCATCATCTTGGGCGGCATCTATTCCGGCATCTTCACGCCCACGGAATCCGCCGCCGTGGCCGCCGTTTACGGCGCCCTGGTCGGCCTCTTCGTTTACAAGGAACTCAGACTCAAAGACATCCCCAAAGTGCTGCTCTCCGCAGCCGTTTCCACCACCATGATCATGTTCGTGGTGGGCGGCGCGAACGTCTTCGGCTGGATTTTGACCAACGCCCAGGTTCCGCACCGGCTGGCGGAACTCTTCATCCATCTCACGGACAACAGCCCCCTGATCTTCCTGATGCTCGTGAACGTGCTGCTTTTAATCATGGGCACCCTGGTCAACGCCTCCGCAGCCGTGGTCATCATCACCCCCATCCTGCTGCCGGTCGTCCTCCAGCTCGGCATAGACCCCCTGTTCTTCGGCGTGCTGATGGTCGTCAACCTGGCCATAGGCTGCATTACGCCGCCGGTCGGCCTCGACCTCTTCGTCGTTTCCTCGATTACCGGGGTCTCCATCGACAAGGTCACGCACAGGGTTCTGCCCTATCTCGGCGTTCTGCTCATCGACCTGCTCATACTTACCTATTTTCCGGGCATCATCACTTTCCTGCCCAACCTGATGCGTTAACCGCAACCCTGACGGCCCAAAGCACAGGCTTTGGGCCGCAAAGCCATAACCGACCCAGGAGGCTCTTATGCGCATAGTCGAGATTCGGGAAAAAACGGCGTCCATAGCCTCTTCCATCGCCAACGCCTACATAGATTTCTCCAAAATGACCTGCTCCACCGTGGCCGTCATTACCGATGTGATCCGCGACGGCAAAGCCGTAGTCGGCTTCGGCTTCAATTCCAACGGCCGTTATGCCCAGGGCGCGTCCATGCGCGAGCGTTTCATCCCCCGCGTCATGGAAGCCGACCCCAAAAGCCTGATCGACGAAGAACACGACAACCTGAACCCCTTCGCCATCTGGCAGACCATGATGAAAAATGAAAAGCCGGGCGGACACGGCGAACGCT
>JAISKK010000064.1 GCA_031260965.1 Desulfovibrio sp.
AGTGGAAAAGCGGCACACAAAGGCAGAGGCGATCTTTGTCCGTGAACTTCATATTCCGGCCTATCCACCAGCCGTCATTCAAAATGTTCACATGACTGAGCATGACTCCCTTGGGAAAGCCGGTGGTTCCAGAAGTGTACTGCATCTGGACCACATCGTGGGGCCGTACGGCCGCCTTGCGCGCCTCGTAATCCGCCTCGGAAACGCGCGGCGCCAGCGCCATGATCTCGGCAAGACAAAGCAGCCCGCGCGTCTTCTCCTCACCCATCAGCACTACCTGGCGCAAAAAGGGAAAGGCGGCCAGACGCAGATCGTCCGCCGGACTCTCGTAGAGGTCCGGGGCCACGGCTTCGAGAATTTTCAGGTAATCATGATCCTTGTGGACATCGACCAGAAAAAGGCTGTTGCAGTCGCTTTGCTTCAGAAAATAATCCAGTTCGCTGTCGCGGTAGCTGGTGTTGACGGTGATCAGGATTACCCCGATGCGGGCGGCGGCGAACATCAGGGTCAGCCAGTGCGGCACGTTCGGCGCCCAGATCCCGACCCGGTCCCCATTGTTCAGACCCATCGCCATCAGACCCTTGCCCAGATTGTCCACATCGCGGGCGAATTCCCGCCAGGTGCGGCGCATCCCGGCGTCAAAATAAAGCACCGCCTCCTGGTCCGGGAAACGCTCCAGAGCGTTGTCCAGGAGATCGCCCAAAGTTTTTTCCTGCAAGGTAAATATTTCGGAACGCATTTATTTGCCTTTGTTTAGTCCGCTGGAAAGCAACGCCATTTCTGGAGCAATTAAGCTGTCCCCTGGTCGCTTACGGTGAGCGCCTATTGGGCGGCAAGGATTTGCTGGAAATCCTCGCCGCATTTCACGAATGAAACGCTCCAGCCTGAAATGCGGTGCGCCGGCAGAATACTCTGAGGCGCGAAGAAAATAAAGAGCAATAAAATCTTGACATTTTCTAGACTATATAAAATATAAAAATTATGCTCACACGCAAAAGCGGCTCCGGCGGCATAAAATTTCCTCTGCTCCTGGTCATGGGACTCTTCCTGGTCCTGTCCGCGGGCTGTTCCCTGCGCTCCGGTCTGCCGGACCCGGATGGCTCGGCCTCGGGCCGGGAGATCAGCAAAACAGCCTTGAGTGTTGTGGGCGCTCCTTACAAACCCGGAGGAAACGACCCGAAGTCCGGTCTTGACTGTTCCGGGCTGGTATGCTGGTCTTATGCCAAACACGGCATAAAACTGCCCCGCACCACAAGTGAGCAGAGTCGTCTGGGAACATCCGTGTCCGGATCGGACCTGAAACCGGGAGATATTCTCTTTTTCCGCATCAAAGGCAGTCTGCACACGGGCATTTACACCGGGTCGGGAAAATTTGTGCACAGCCCCGGACAGGGAAAAAGGGTACGGGTGGACCAGATTAACTCCGATTACTGGAAATCCAGTTTCGTCTCCGCGCGCCGGCTCCGGAAGATTTACTGAGGTCCCGGTTTTTCCTGTTCGCGCAGACGCAGGCCCAGTTCCCTGAGTTGCGCGCCTTCCACTTCGGCCGGGGCGCCGGTCAGCAGACAGGTGGCCTTCTGGGTCTTGGGGAAGGCGATTACGTCCCGGATAGAATCCGCTCCGGCCAGGAGCATGACCAGACGGTCCAGACCGAAGGCTATGCCGCCGTGCGGCGGAGCGCCCATTTCCAGGGCCTGCATAAGAAATCCGAACTGATCTTCCGCCTCTTCGGCGCTGAACCCCAAAGCCTTGAACATTTCCCGCTGTCGCCCGGCCCGATGGTTGCGGATGGAACCGCCGCCCAGTTCCGTGCCGTTCAACACCATATCGTAAGCCCTTGCCCGCGCCGTCTCCGGCTGATCCAAGGCCGCGCCGGGAGCCGGAGAGGTGAAAGGGTGATGGCAGGCGGCGTAACGCTTGTGTTCCTCGTCATACTCAAAAAGGGGAAAATCCGTCACCCAGAGCAGGTTCAGGGCCTCTTTGTCAATCAGCCCAAGGTGTTCACCCAGTTTGACGCGCAAGTTGCCGAGGGCGGCGTTGACCATAGCCTTGTCCCCGGCCTGGAAGAAGGCCAAATCTCCGCTTTGCAGCTCAAGTTTTTGCGCCAGAGCGCTTTTTTCTTCCGCGGAGAGAAATTTGGCTATGGGCGATTGCCATTCGTCTTCAAGACCCGCCCCGGCCGAACGCAGTTTGACCCAGGCCAGCCCTTGCGCGCCGTAAATTTTCACAAATTCGGTGAATTCGTCGATCTCCTTGCGCGACAGGCTTTCTCCGCCCGGAACACGCAGAGCCTTGACCAGGGGAGCGGAGGCAAAAAGCCGGAAGGAGGAATCTTTGACAATATCCGTGACATCCTTGAGGAAAAGCGCAAAGCGCGTATCCGGCTTGTCCACTCCGTAGTCGGCCATGGCCTGGACATAGCTCAAACGCGGCAGGGGCAGGGACAAATCCAGACCCCGGACATCCTTGAGAATTTTGGCCACCATGCCTTCGGCCAGACGCATCACCTTTTCCTCATCCACAAAAGACATTTCGATGTCGATCTGGGTGAATTCCGGCTGGCGGTCGGCGCGCAGATCCTCGTCCCGGAAACAGCGGGCGATCTGGAAATAGCGTTCCACGCCGCTGACCATGAGCAGTTGTTTGAAAATTTGCGGGCTCTGGGGCAGGGCGTAAAACTCCCCCCGGTTCACCCGGCTGGGCACGAGAAAATCCCGCGCCCCTTCCGGAGTTGAGCGCGTCAGAAAGGGCGTTTCCACCTCCAGAAAACCGGCATCGTCCAGATAGCGGCGCACGCTCTGCGTTATGCGGTGGCGCAGGATCAGATTGGCGGCCATACGCGGGCGGCGCAGGTCCAGATAGCGGTATTGCAGACGCAGGTTTTCGCCCGGGTCCAGACGGTCTTCAATGGGGAAAGGCGGGGTTTTCGAGGTATTCAGCAGTTTCCAGTCCTGGACCAGAACCTCAATCTCTCCGCTGGGGAGGTTGGGGTTGGCCATACCTTCGGGACGGGCCCGCACCAGACCGCGCACGGCAATGACATATTCCGCGCGCAGGATTGCCGCGCTGCGGTGCGCCTGCTCCGCCGCTTCCGGGCTGAAGACCGCCTGGGTCAGTCCGGCCCGGTCGCGCAGGTCCACAAAGATCAGTCCGCCGTGGTCGCGTCGAAACTGCACCCAGCCGGCCAGCCTCACTTCAAGGCCCAGATGCGCGGCATTCAGTTCTCCGCAGGAATGTGTCCGGGTAAAGTCCCCGAGGTCCTCGACATATTTTTGATGCTCGTCCTGCAGATCTTTCGCTTCAACGCTCATGGCCCGACCCCGTAAAAGATGTTTGCATTCAATACCCGCGATTTTGCAGGGGGACAATACGGTTTTATACGCGCGGCGTAAAGCCCTATATGTTCACAGCCATATGAATCAGGCCGTATTTCAGGACGGGTTGCCGCCGGCGTCCCGCCTGTATTGCCATGTCCCTCTTTTTCATGCAAAAAGGATGTACTCGACAGAACAGGAGAAAAACATGCGCGCGGAACTGAAAATCCTGGCTTTGATTTTGGTCCCGGCCTTGCTCGCATCCTCCGCCTGCGCGATAAAGCAACCGGAGCCGCCTCCGGCTCCTGTAACGCGCGAGCAGGCGGTCAGCCCGCAGAAAAGCGGTAAATCCTACACAGTGCGGGGACACCGCTATGAGCTTCTGTCCACATCGGATGGCTTTGTGGAAGAGGGGAAGGCCCACTGGTACGGCGGAAAGCGTTTCCACGGACGGCGCACGGCCAACGGAGAAAAATACAACCAGCATGCCATGACCGCCGCCCACAAGATCCTGCCTTTCCAAACCTGGGTGGAGGTGACGAACCTGAAAAACCGCAAAAGCGTGCGCGTGCGCATAAACGATCGCGGTCCGTTTACCCCCGGCTGCGTGATCGACCTGTCCAGGGCGGCCGCCTCCTCCATCGGCCTGCTCAGTGAAGGCGCGGTGGAGGTGAGGGCGCTGCCCGCGCCTTGAGAAATCAGCGCAACACCTTATCCCAGCATTCCCAGAAGTCAGGGAAAGACTTGGCCACACAGGCCGGGTTATCAATGCGCGGGACAAAAGACTTCGGGCCGCCCCCGCGCCCGCCGGGCAGTCCGAGCAGGGCCAGACTCATGGCCATACGGTGATCATTGTGCGCGGAGAACTCCCTGTCCATAGCCGCTGGCCCTCCCTCCGGAGGAATAATTACCAGACCATCCTCTTTGACCTCCACCACACATCCGGCCTTGCCCAACTCTTGAGCCGGGGCAAGAAGACGGTCGCTTTCCTTGATTTTCAGATGCGCGACGTTTTTTATGACCGTCGCCCCACGCGCATGGGCGGCCAGGGCAGCCAGGGTTGGAGCTAGATCCGGGCAGTCGCCCAGGTCGGCGCTTACACCCCGCAAAGGCGCGGGACTGACGCTCACGCTTTGCTCCGTCACTTCCACCCGCGCCCCCATGTCTTCGAGAATGCCCAGAAAGGCGGCGTCCGCCTGCAAACTGCGCGCCTTCAGGCCTGAAACACGCACTGCCCTCGGCCCCACCGCCCCGGCGGCCAGAAAATATGACGCCCCGCTCCAGTCTCCCTCCACCGCGTAATCAGCGGCCTGATAAGAAGCGCGCGGCACGGCAAAGACTAAATCCCGCGCGCCGTCCCCCCCTTTTTCACAGGCCGCGAGGATCGCCGGCAGATCCGCGAAAGTAAGCGGCGCGCCCTTTCCTTCCGCCAGATCCGCGCCGCTCTTCGCCCGATCCTTCAGAACCCTCGCCGCTCCGGCCTCCATGCCCTTTCCCCTTTCCGGGCTGATCCGGATTTCCGCCCTGACCCCGAAATGTTCCATGATCTCCAGGGTCAGTCCCACAT
>JAISKK010000100.1 GCA_031260965.1 Desulfovibrio sp.
ATTTTTGCATGCAATTCCTGCAGAAATAATACTGTTTTGTTAAAGGCGTCTTTAGGAGTGATTTTCTGACCATGGAAATGCTGAACAGTACTTAATACGCTCTGTCCTGGTCTGTGTCAATTTATACAAATGACGAGGCGTCTCGCTTTTGCGATAGGCGGCAACGGCGAGAGCAGAGTCAGGAGCGTTTGCCACCGGGTCTCGAACCTGGGCGAATGTAAATTTTTTTATATTGGACTTTAGTCTCTTATGCAAGTGGATAATTCATGCTTTATGGCCTGATGAACGTTGATAAGACAAAATTGACCATGGGACTGATTGTTCAATCTTTACGCGAGGGACTCGGCATGAGCCGCTATGCTCTGGCGAAGGAAGCAGGTGTAGATTGTTCGTGGTTGCGCCGTTTTGAACAGGGAAAGTCCGGCATCCGGGTGGAGACGCTTATTGCCCTTGCCTGTGGCCTGAAAATCCCCTCAGCAACCATCATCGCCGCAATGGAGAAGGAGTTTGACAATCCGGACCGGTTGCTTGATGGGCATGTGAAGAAAGGCCCGGCAGATAAAGAGCAATGACAGTTCGGGAGCTTCCAGTCAGATGATGAAAGTAAGCGGGGAGGGCGAAGAGTTGGTGAATGCTTAATTTTGTCGAGCAGCCTGCCTGTCGTTATCGACAATCTCATAGGTCACCGGAATGGACATGCTGTTGACGACGAAGCAGTATTTTTTTGCAAGGTCCGCCACCTTTTCCAGTTGTTCCGGCGGGCTTGCACTGGACAGACGGATGTTCACCGTACTGAAGCGAAAGTATTTGGGGTCTTTGACGCCTTCAACATCCAGGGAAAGGCCTTTGATCTCCTTGCGCATTTTTTTTGCCACATACTGCACGGCTTGCCCGAAACAGGAAGCGACGGCGCAAAGCAGAAATTCACTGGGCATGGGACCAGCATCCGTTCCGCCTTGTTCCAGGCTGTTGTCGGAAACAAGCTGATGCCCCCGTGCCGACAGTTCAAACACGGCCTGTGCGTGATGTCTGGCTTGTATGTTCACGGGTTCTTATCTCCCCAGGAGTTCTTTTTCCATTATCTGATGCTCAAGACCGTGCATGACAAAGGTTTGCCCCAGTTTTTTCCAGCCCAGACGTGTAAAAAAACGTACATTTTGAATTTGCACAGCGGCCAGGAAACGTCGTACCGACTTTTCCCCGTTCATCACTTCCACTGCCTTGCGCACCAGCAAGGCGCCCAGGTTCCTCGCATCGCGAAATTTCGGCAGCACCACCAGTCTCCCTCCATACCAGATCCCGCCCCGGTGTTTGTAACAACGCACTCCTCCGGCCGGGATTCCGTTCACGCGGGCAAGGATAAAAATGGCTTCTGAATCGTGCTCGTCCGCATCGTCACCGGGGAAAATCCCCTGTTCCCCAACAAAGACCTGGCGGCGTATCCGCATGAAGGCTTCTTTATCTTGCGCGGAAGCCGCCACGCCGACTTCTACATCCGTTTTCTTTCTCGTTTCGTCCTCGGCCCGTGTCCTCAGCTTGAGCGGCGTCTCCGGCGCGGTCTCATGTTCCGTGAACTGCAAAAGGGAACAGGCGCGGCAACGCGCGCAGCCCGCTGAACTGTTTCCGGCGGCCAGTCCGTTTTCTCTCAGGATTTTTCCCATGCTGCGGTACATACGGTCAAGATAGGCGGGGTCAACGGGGTCGGCTTTGGCCATAAAGGAATCGACCAGGGGGCGCAAAGGCACAACAACCGGATATACCCCTAGGGCCGCTACGCGAGCGCACCCTTCCAGGGTCAGCCGCTCGTCTTCGCCGAGGCCGAGGATGACATAGGTGCTGACTTTGTTGCGTCCGAATACTGCAACAGCCTCGGCAAAGGCGGCAAAATATTCATCCAGGCTGATTTCGGCCTTGCCTGGGGTAACTGCACGGCGTACTTCGGGATCAAAACTTTCGATATGCATGCCCACATCGCTAACGCCCATGCTTTTGAAACGGGCATAGAGCGAGCTGTCGCGCAGGGGTTCAAACTGTATCTCGATCGGCAGGCCGGTGGTACTGTTGATAACCCTGGCGCATTCGGCCAGATAGGCGGCCCCGGAATCCGGCGGATCCGTAGTTCCGGCGGTAAGCGTGACGTGGGTGACGCCATCCAGTCTTTTTGCCACTGTAGCCACTTCGGCAAGCTGTTCAGGGCTCTTGCGCCGGATGGTAGCGCCCTGGGCCAGGGAGACCCCTATGGCGCAAAAACGGCAGCGCGTTTTGGGGTTTTCGTAGCGCACGCATTCCTGGAGCACGGTAGAAGCGAGACAGTCCTGCCCGTGCAGGCGCGCAATCTGGGCATAGGGTATGCCGTTGGCTGTACTCACATCATAAAATTTGGCCCCAGGGATCTGTTCGATATGACAAAGGCGTTTCCCGGACTTTTCAAGATAGTGTCGGTTATTTTCCTGGACAACGCTGAACTCTGACCTGTGCGTCGATCTGGCCAGAACCGGAACCATGAGCGGTCGGCCATCTATGACATAGGCCAGTGCGTCCGAAGGACCTGCGCCACCCCTGCGTGTATTCGTCGTATCGTTTGTTTTTGCGCCGACGCTTTGCAGGGCGGCATAATCGGCAAGGGTCAAAGTCATTGTGTGGCCTCCGTCATTAACCGTTATCCAAGACTTATATCATAAAGTACTGCAAGGGGAATTTATAAAGATCACTGCGTCGAAAAGCGTCTTTCCGGCTCGCTCCGGCGCGGGGTACGGCGATATTGTCGCAGGCCGCGCCGCCGGAAAGGCTTCCGAATGGCGCGGCCGGGATCAGAAGGATCTTTTAAACTCCGTAGAGTTTTTCGGCATTTTCCCAGAAGATTTTGTTTTTCAGTTCTTCGGAAAGGCCAAGACCCTCAATTTTGTAGTATTCACTCCAGAAATCGGACCAGGGCTCATCCGAACTGAACAGCACCCTGTCATCGCCGACTCCCTGTTTTTCCATTTCTTCGAAAAGATAGCGTTGACAGAAGCCTATGGCCCAGGAAGTATCCGTATAGACTTTGTATCCTTCCTTGATGAGCTTGAAGAATTCGGGGATAAATTTGATGTGGCCGGAGACGCCGCCGCCGCAATGCACCACATGGACTTTCACTCGTTTGCCGTAAGCGCGCACGAACTTGATGCCGTTGGTAACATCGGAGCCGCCGCCGGGGCTGGTGTGCAGGTGGAAAACATGGTCATACTTTTCGCCGACAGCGATGACCTCTTCCCACATTTTTTTCGTCTCTTCGTCCCATTCTTCAGGATTCCAGGTTCCGCCGAGCAGACAGGTGGCCTTGAGCACTTTGACTCCACTTTCTCCTGCCAGTTTCAGGGCCTGATCGTTTGCTTCCTTCATCTTGAGCAGGGGCGAAAACCATACGCCGCCGAGAATGCGTTTGTCGGGTTTGGCACAGGCTTCCAGCACGACGGAATTTAAGGTGAAGGGCTGGGCGGCGTCCGGGATGCCATAGTTGGACATGACAATGGCGCGATCAACGCCGAGCGCGTCCATGATCTTAATTTTGCTCGCGCGGTCATTGTCACAGTAAACGGTAGGATTAACCGGCTCGGGGAGTCCGTAGTACTTGAAGCCGTCCATGTAACCGATGTGGTTATGGGCGTCAAAAACCTTGCGTTTGGATTTTTCTTTGGGATTAAAACGAAGCATTTTCGCCTCCTAAGGTTAAAATGCGCAGAGCCGTAAAACCGATGCGGCAGGGCATCATACGGCAAACACCTGGGGATTTGTCGCCAGATAGCCGCAAGGCGAGCTTTGCTCGCCGTAAGCGACCATTCCATTTGAAGCGTTAACTGCTCTAAACAGTCCAGGTGGCGAGGATCAAAGCTCCGGCCCGTTGATGCGTGAGTATACAATCCAGCACATCCAGGGGATGGATACCCTGCACGCCGGGCAAAAGATCGCTTTCGCGCATGCCGTAGAGGGCGGCCATGGCAAAGCGGCAGGCCAGCACCTTGCCGCCTTCATTCATGATTACGGACAACTGTTTGTTGTAGCCGAGATTGCCGGCGAAACCTTCGTCACCTACCTTGGGAAAACCGCGGGTGTTGGAGGCCATCAACACGCCGGGGCCGTAGAGGAGCAGGGTAAGATCATAACCTTTGCGCACCAGACGGGTGGCGGTCAGCATGTTTATCAGCCCCACTGATCCTTCAAAGGGGACGGTGTGCATGGTAATGAGGGCTTTGTCACCCGGTCTGGCCTTTATGTCCTCATAAATTTTCGGTCCGTGGTTAACGATCTCTTCACCGGGGGCGATGGGGGGAATGGACACCATTGGCATTGTCTGCTCCTTGGTATGAGGTTGGGTTTGACTAGGCAAAGCAAATTACATGCCGCGCGATCTTCCTGTCTGGACAGCCGTTTTTAGGCGCGGGAACAAGGCGCAGAATTAATGCTTTGTCTCGTGCCGTAAGAGGGTTAACAATATTTCGCGATTTTACAGGGATAGTTCGTGGAAAACAACGAAAATTTATACCTGCCGGCGGATCATTTTTCTGTCTATCCGCCCGGATTGTCCATCGCAGCCCGCGCATGGATTTTTGTTCTTTTGCCCCGGCCCGCTCTGTGTTAAAATTTATGTCTGTTAGAGCAAGCAAAAGGTTGGTTTTGTGAAGGACATGGAGATCATAAAGACCCGCGCACTGTCAGGCGAGCTGTATTTTCCGGCCGCTTTGGCGGCGAAAGGCGCGGCTTTGGTTATAATGTCCAGCAGTGCCGGGGTCTGCGATGTCCGGGAGCGTTTCTACGCCCGCTTTTTCGCTGCCAAAGGTTACACGGCTTTTGTAGTGGACAGTTTCGGCCCGCGCGGCATAAAGGAAACGCTCAGCGATCAGAGCCGCATAGCGGATGAAGATATGGAAAAGGACGCTTATGCGGCCTATGCTCATCTCAAAGACAACGGGATGGTTGACCCGGAGCGGATTGCAGTCATGGGGGTCTCCAGG
This sequence comes from Desulfovibrio sp., assembly GCA_031260965.1. GTDB lineage: Bacteria > Desulfobacterota > Desulfovibrionia > Desulfovibrionales > Desulfovibrionaceae > Frigididesulfovibrio. The sequence goes on from JAISKK010000100.1 coordinate 4,992, forward strand.
GGCGGGAGCATAGCCCTGCATACGGCGCTTGCGGCGCGCCGAGCGTGGTTTTCCAGGCCCAAAAACGATTTTGCCGCCCACATCTGTCTTGTTCCTCCCTGTTACATGCAGCAGCGCTATCCGGGTGTCAGCGGGCGTCCCATACTATTCATGCTTGCTGGGAAGGACGATTTTACAGGCGTGGAGCAGGCTCGGCTGTATGCCGAGCGGATGCGGGAGCATGGGGCGGATATTACCCTGCTGACCTATCCGGAGGCGCATCACGCCTGGGAGGCGACGGGCAAGCTCGTCTATCTGCCTCTGGCTGAGAACTATTCCAGCTCTCTTTTCTGGATTGAAGACGACGGGCGAATAAGCGGCGTGTCGGGCGAAAAAAGCATGACGCGCCAGGAATTTTTTCGCAGGCGTGAACGCTGGCGCGTTTTGGGCGCTCATGCCGGAGGCGGGAACGCGGCGCTTAAGTCGCAAGCTGCGGCGGATATAGCGGTCTTTCTGGAAGAACGGGGAATTGTTCCCGTCTGAAACCGGCAAGGAATGGAGTCTCTGATGAATAATGCGGACAAGTACTCAGGGAATGGGGGGGCGGACGCTCTTTTGAGCGGTCAGGGCGCGGTAGAGGAGAATGAGCGGGTATGCACACTGACCCTCAGGCTGAGTATGCTGGAAGAGAATTTCGCAAATCTCTGCAATGTGGTAGGACGGCTGGAAATGGACGTGCGCGAGCTTGAGGAGAAGGTGGGGAAACAGTAAGAGTCCCCCGCTGGAGCAAAAAATGCAGCCTGACGCAGGATCACGGCAAATTGGCCACATAAGAAGACAGGGCTGCGGGACTTGACAGGTGACCGCATAAGAAGTTCCGGGTCCGCTTTATTCCTCCGGATCGTCCGCTACATCGTTGCGGTAAATGCCTAGCTTCTTCAGGCGTGAAATCAGAGTGGTCGGGTTGAGGCCCAGCAGTTTCGCCGCCCCTCTTGAACCGTAAACTTTCCAGTTCGCCTGGCGCAAGGCTTCCTGCATATTGTTTTTTTCCAGTTCGCGCAGAGCTTTTTCCGTAAGTATGCCTTGTTTGGGGAGCAGGGCTTTTTCTATCCATGCTCCGCTTCTGGGCGTCAGGGACGAACTTGTCAGTTCGTAAAGCACCTGATCCGGCTTGCGGGTTATGACCATGCGTTCAATAATGTTTCTAAGCTCGCGTATGTTTCCGGGCCAGTCATAATCCATCAGCACCCGCATCTGTGCATCCGACAGCCGCACGACCGGCATGTTCATCTTTTGGGCACTCAAAGTGAGGAAATGTTCGGCCAGAAGCGGAATGTCGCTATTGCGCTCTTTCAGGGTAGGCACTTCAATGGGGAAAACGTGGAGCCTGTAGTATAAATCCTCACGGAACGAACCGTTCTGGATTGCGGCGCGCAGGTTTTTATTTGTCGCGGCAATGATGCGCACGTTTACTTTATGCACGCTGTCCGCGCCGATGCGTCGGTATTCACCTTCCTGCAGCACCCGCAACAGTTTGCTTTGCAGATAGACAGGAATTTCCGCCACCTCATCCAGAAAAAGGGTTCCGCTGTCCGCAGCCTGAAAATAGCCGATCCGGTTTTTGACCGCGCCGGTAAAAGCCCCTCGGACATGGCCGAAGAATTCGCTCTCAAACAGATCTTGGGGGATGGCGGAGCAGTTGACCTTGATCATGGGCCTGTTTCGTCGGGAGCTGTGGTCGTGTATTTCTCTGGCGATCACTTCCTTGCCCGTGCCCGATTCTCCATAAATAAGGACATTGACGTCGGTTGAGCCGACCATTTGGATCGTTTTCCGGATATGCTCGACGCTTTCACTTTGACCTATCAGACCGGTGAAGAGGTTGGCTTCATTTATCTCTTCGCGCAGATAGGCGTTTTCCCGTTCAATCTGCTGTTTTAGGCGGTTAACGGTTTCAAAGGCCCTGGCGTTGGCAATGGAGTAGGCCAGATGGTCGGCGACCATGCGCAGCATCTCCAGGTTTCCTATTTCCAGGGATTCGCGGAGAAATATCGAGAGAACGCCGAGGATTTCATTCCTGCAGATAAGAGGCTGGCCCGCGAAACTTAGGATATTTTCCCGCGCTATCCAGGCTGGGTCGGCAAGCCAGCTTTCCCTGGCGGTGATCGCCATTTCCACGGGTTTTCCGGAGGCGGCTATCATGCCAACTTTGCGTACGCCAATGGGGAAACGGCTGAAAGACGAGCCGTCAATGTAATCCCAGGATTTTCCGTGCAGCATGGATTTGCCGGCGCTGGCCTTGAGATGCAGACAGCGGCTTTTGTCCGTGCATTGCCGGAGATCGTTGCAGGAGGAACAGATGTCGCCGTCTTCAACCAGCCACACGCGGGCCAGGGCCACATGCGAAGAATCGGCGATGGCGTTAACGGCGAGCTTGAGTATGTCGTCCACCGCGTTATAATTCGTCAGTTCCAGAAGGAGCTGACGCACCTTCACAAATCCCAGTACAGCCATATTGCAAAGGCTTATAGCATGGCCCGTGCTTAAAATAAACAGGGAGAAACCTAAGGGTTTGCCTCGGACAGACGGCGCAGCACGTCAATAATGCGCCTGCGTAACATGTTGAATTCAAGGCTGGTTTTGTCGCGCGGACGCGGCATGGTGACGGGAATAATTTCCGCGACCCGGCTGGGCTTCGGCGATATGACCAGAACCTGATCGCTGAGGTAAAGGGATTCTTCAATATTGTGGGTCACAAAGAGGATGGTGTCTTGGCGTTTTGCCCAGACCTTAAGCAGAAAAGAGAGCATTTCCTCTCTGGTCTGGCAATCCAGGGCGCTGAAGGGCTCGTCCATGAGGACCACCCCCGGTCCGGGGGCCAGGGTGCGGGCTATGGCGACCTTTTGCCGCAGTCCTCCGGAAAGTTCTTTGGGATATTTGCCGGCGTAGTCCGCCAGCCCGAAGGCCGTAATAAAATCGTCAACCAGATCCTCAAGTTCCGTCTTCGGTCTTTCATCAAGTTCAAGTCCGACGGCGATGTTCTGGCGCACGGTGCGCCAGGGCAGCAAGGCCACTTCCTGAAAAATCATGCCGATGTTGCGGCCGCTGGAAGAGGTCTTGATTTTTTCGTCAATCAGCATACTGCCCGTATCCGGAGACTCAAGGCCGGCGATTATGCGCAGCAAGGTTGTTTTTCCGGATCCGTTCAAGCCCGCTATGGACACGATGGAGCCGGCGGGAACATGAAAATCCATGGATTCGAGCACGAGCAGAGGAACGGCGTCCTTTTGCGCGGGGTAGCTTTTGCTGAGTCCCTTGATGGTCAGTGAGGCGGCCATATTTTATTGCCAGCGCAAAAGGTGTTTGGCAAGGCGGCCCATGAGGTATTCCATGCCGAGCCCGATTATGCCGATAGCGGCCATGCCGGCCATGACCTCATCGGTGCGTTGGAGATCTCGGGCGTTCATAATCATGTAACCGAGGCCGTAACCTCCACGAATTCCGGTAAACTCTGCCGCGACCAGGGTCATCCAGCCTATTCCCAGACCTACGCGAATCCCGGTCAGGATTGAAGGCATGGCGCCGGGCAGAAGCACCTTCAGCCAGATCGCGCCCTGCTTTGCCCCGAAAATGCGCACGGAATCCACGAAGAGCCTGTCCACGCTGTTCACTCCGGAGCAGGTCGAGAGCACTATAGGAAAAAATGCGCCCAGAAAGATAAGATAGACTGCGGAAGCGAAACCCAGGCCGAACCAGAGAATGGCCAGGGGGATCCAGGCCAGGGGAGGGATGGGCCGCAAAAAGTTGATCACCGGCATGAACAGGGATCTTAATTTGGGCGAAGAACCGAGAACAAGACCTGTGGGCACGCCGCAGAGAACAGCCAGTCCGGTTCCGGCCAGGACACGCCCCAGGCTGTATAGTGCGTGTCCCGGCAGCCGATGCCCCGGAGGCATGCCTGTATAAAGCAGTTCGATAAAGGCCTTGGCGACCTGAGGCGGAGAAGGCAACAGCGCCTCCGGAATAATCTGCGTCAGGCAGAACAGTTCCCAGAAGAGCAGCAGGGCCGTGAAAACCCCGATCGCCTTAAGCATTATTTTGTTTCCCAGAATTTGGAGGCAATAAAAGCGCCGGCAAAAGCCTTTGGGTTTTCAACTTTGACGAAACCCAGCTCGTTCAGGAAAGTTATGTAATCCTCAAGTCCGGCGACGTCAGGAACCGCGACATACTTAACATGGCTCATGGCCTGTTTGACCGTGTCCTCTTTCATGCCGGTCCGGTTTACGGCAACAGCGGCCGCCTCATCCGGATGACCGGCGATATATTCCGTGGCCTGCCGGTGCGCCCGTAACAGAGCTTTGACAGCTTCCGGGCGCTCCGCCGCCAGCTTCTCACTTATGATCAGGGCGCAGCACGGGTGGTTGGGCCAGATGTCAGCCGAGGTGGCTGCTCTTTGTCCCGCGCCCAGAGCAAGGGCCTGGGACGGATAGGGTTCCCAGGCGATGAAGGCGTCTATTTTTCCGGTCAGCAGACTGGGAGACATCTCCGGAGGACCGAGCACCATAACCTCGGCGCGCTTCGGGTCAATTCCCAGCGCGGGCAGGGCTTTGCGCAGAAGAAGGTCCTGAACGCCTCCGGCCCCCGGAATGGCGATGACAACAGGTTTTTCGCCCCCCGCTTTCAAGTCTTTCGCGCTCACCAGGGCCGAGCCTTCCGTGTTCGCCTGGGCAAGGAGCAGGATCTTTGCCGTTCCCCGGATTGAGGCAATGGCCGCCGGGGCTTCGCCCACATAGGCCGCGTCCAGTTCACCGGCCCCGAAGGCCGCCATGAGTTCCGGACCGGAACGGAAGACCCCCTGCATATCAACGGCCAATCCTTCCTGCGTAAGGAAGCCCTTGTCCATGCCTACCCAGAAGGCCAGATGATGCAGATCGTTTTGCAGATAGGCCATGCGTAAGGTTTCCTGCCCTGCTTCGGCGCGGACGGCAGAAAGGAGCAAAAGGGCCGGCAGCGCGGCGGCCAGCAGCAGAATGCGGCCTGCGAGGGCGCGGATACTCCGGCCAAGTGTCTGTGCAGTGTTCATACCATGTTTCTCCTCTTGTTTTTTTCCTGATCGGAAGGGCTGAGCAGATAAATGAAACCCGGCCTGTTCCATGCCTTGCGCAGGCTGCGCGACCCAAGACCCTGATTCAGAATGTTAAGTTCGGCGCAGGATGCATGGGGACTGAAGCCTGATTGCTCCCAGGCCTGTTGCGTTTTCTCCGGGCAGGCGCAGGCGGAGGTGAGCAGCAAATAAACCGGCGCTTCATGCCCCCGGCAGGCCCTGAACAGCCCGGCGATTTCGCTCTCGTCCAGGTAGTCGGGAATATTGCTCAGATAGATGAAATCGTGGTTTTCGTTTGTGTCGGACAGGCAGGCGGCAATGTCGCCGTGGACAATGCTTATTTTGCCGGCGGCCTGTCTGGCCGCACAAAAGGCGTCATCCTCAAACAGGAAGCGGCAGTGGAAAAGTTTTTCCAGGGCGTGCATGACCTTGGGCAGGGTATAGATTTGTTTTCTGCCCAGGTAATAGTCGCGCAGTTCGGGAAAGACGCGCGCGCCGAACCAGGCGCGCAGCTCATCCGGCGTTTGGGCCGCCTGCAGCGCATCCAGCAGTTTCCGGAAATATGCGCACTGGAAAGCGGCGATATCCGCAAAAACCGCCTTTTCCAGGCTGCGCATGATGCTTGCGGCCTCCAGAAGCAGCATGCCCGAACCTCCGGCGCAAAGCGGTCGAAGCGGCATACGCTCCAGAGAGTGTAAAGCCGCGCACAGCGCCGCTGCGTCCTCATTGGGCAGATAAAAGCGGCTTTCTTGTCCCCAGTCCGGAGTCTTCGCGTTCATGCCCGCGCTCCGGCAAAACTTTCTTTTGCGAAGTCCCACAAGATATGTTCTTCACTGCCTAGGCAAAGGCGGACCTGATCCTGGGCGTTAAAGCGGCCTATGACGGCGGAGTAAAGCCCTGGTGTCCTGAAAAGCGCGATCAGGGTCTCAAGGGAATCCGGGTGCGCCGCAAGCAGAAAACCGTAAGACATAAAGGCCAGCAGCCACTCCGCGAGCGTATATCCGTCCGGGACCGCGATATTGTCAAGATCGAGGTTCAGCCCAATCCCGGACGCTTCGGCCAGCATCAGGGCCGTGCCGGAAATGCCGGCCATGCTGATGTCCTTGCCGGCCCGCAGGAGTCCTTGTTCGGCGCAATAGGGCAGAAGCTCAAGGTCGTGGATCAGGGTAGCATCGTCTTCAGGCAGTGTGCAGTTCCAGAAACCGTGGACAGAGATTTTGACCCCCCGGCTTCTTCTGAGCAAAAGCAGATGATCTCCGGGGTGGGCGTCAAAACTTGTGATGCAGCGTTTTGCCCGGCCAAGGACAGCCAGGGACAGCGAATAATCCTGGCTTGTGCGCAAAAGATGTCCGCCGACCACAGGCGTCTGGTAGCGCAGGGCGCTGTCTCGGATTCCCCGGCAGATCTCCAGGGAGTGTTCCTCGTCCGGAGCGCCGACAACGTCTACCAGGGCCAAAGGTCGTCCACCCATGGCATAGATGTCGTTGATGTTGGCAAGAACGGCGCATTTGCCCGCAAAGCGCGGGGACTGTCGGACCAGATCAGCCTGAATGCCTTCGGCGGCAAGTAAGAGGTACTCGTCGCCCTGGGGGATGACGGCTGCGTCATCTCCGTTTTTGATGCCGAAGGACTGGGACAGGGTGTTAAAAATTTCGGCAACCGGGGCTATGCGGCATTTGTTGCGAAAGGCTTCCGAAGCGCGCAACCTTTCCGCCAGGGCCGGTAGATTTACGGGTGAAGCCAAGGATGTTCTCCCAAAACGATTTGCATGGCTAGAAGCAGAGCGCAAAAGGCGTCCAGGCCGCTGGACGCGCCGATGCGCGCCATTTCCGGCAAGAGGCTCGCCGCCTCTTCGGGTTTTCCCTGGTGCACGGCTTTAAGCCAGAGGCTCAAAGGGGCGGCAATAAAGCCTTTAGCCGCACAACGCAACATAAAACCGGAAAAATCCGTGCTGCGTCCGGCCAGATCCGCAGCCAGAGATTGCAGAAAGGGCGCCGGGACAAGCTCTTTGCCGATGCTTTTGCCGTGATAGCGCAGGGCGCTGAAAAGGCCGCCCAGAAAGTCGTCCCCGGCCGGAGTCAGGCCCTGTCCGCTTCCGGCCAGAGCGCGGGCCGCTTTCTCCAGAGCGGAAGTATCGCCCGAGTTTTGCAGTTCGCTCAATGCGGCGCTGATCTTCTTGCCCATAGAGGTAGAAAAAGCGGCAAAGGCTCCGGCCAGCAGTCCTTTTTTGTCTGTTTGCCCTTTGCGGGCCAGAAAAAGATCATGAAAGCCGCCTCTGGGTTCAAGGGCATCCGCTACTTCGGCACTGGCTCTGAGCGCTTTGATCATGTCTTCCCTGTCTGCCGAAGGTCGCTGCTTCCGGCTGGGAAAGAACATGGGCAGTGTGTTCAGAGCAAGCAGGGGCCGTCCCGAGACATAGAGGCAGTGCGCGGTCAGGGTGATTGTTTGGCCCTTCTCCCAGGGTCCGGCTGCCGCGAAAGCGGGCCAGAGTATGGAACAGGGGTGGGCGGGAAGATCCGTTCCCCCCAAAGTGATAAAGCGTTCTTCTGATTTTGTGTGTAATTTTGCATGGACAGCGTGCGTGAACACCATAGCTACCTCGCCTGTCCATTCTTCACGGTTGCGGGGCAGGGCAGCGCAACCTGCCGCACCCGGCATCAGGCCTGCTCCGGCAAGGAGGCCAGGAGCAATGCGTCCAGACCGGAAAGCTGCATACCGGAGCCGCTTTCCTGGATAGCCTGGGCAAAACTGCCCTGGCAGAAGGGACACATGGTTACGAGCATTTCAGCCCCGGTCTCTTCCGCCTCGCGCAGACGATCTGCGGCTATGGCCGCCGCCATTTGCGGATAGTTGGCCTTAACCCCTCCGCCGGCTCCGCAACAACGCGATTCCTCACGGTTCCGCGGCATTTCCACGAGTTTAACGCCGGGGATGGCGGCCAGGATTTCCCTTGGCTCGGCAAAGAGACCCTGGGAGCGCCCCAGGTGACAGGGGTCATGGAAGGTGACCTTTTTAGGCGTGAAAATTGAGGGCTTAAGGCGTCCTTCACGGATAAGTTGGGCATATACCTCGGAAAAATGCATGACTGTGGCGTCAAATGTTTTGCCCAGCTTGCGCGCGAAGGCGGGATAATCATATTTAAGCGTTTTTGAGCATCCGCCGCAGGGAGTGACTATATAGCGGGCTTTTTTTTGCGCAAAGAGATCCAGATTGCAGCTTATACAGTTCTCAGCCGCCGCGATTTGCCCGGTACGTAGCAGAGGGCTTGCGCAGCAGGTTTCCGCTCCGCCGGCGTAGGCGTAGGGAATGTCCAGGCGGGTAAGGACAGTGACCCCGCTTTGCAGCATGGACGGCATTTTGTATGAGGCCGTACAACCGCCGAAGATCAGAATGTCCGCCTCGTCCACCGGCTTGTGTTCGGGCAGAAGCCACTGCGCCTGTTTGTCCGCCGATTCCCCGTAAGGATTGCCGAACTGCGCGGCAAAATCCCGGATCTTTTTATGGGCGGGCATGGGTCCAAGCCCTTGTTCCACTATCTCCGAGCGGATTTTTTCCCAAAGGTGGATCAAGGGGATCTCAGTCTGGCAGACCGTCTGACAGCGTTCACAGGTCGTGCAGCGATAGAGGCGATCGACCCATTCCGGACTGAGGGTCGCGCGGCCCTCGTAATACTCTTTCAGAAAGAAGACCTTGGCCCGTGGCGAATAGGTTTCAAAGCCGCCTCCAAAAGGATAGGTGGGACAGCCTGTTTTGCAAAATCCGCAACGGGCGCAGGTGTCAAGGGCGTCAGCGGCTATTCCCGGCAAAGCCGCCCCGCCGTGTTCCAGCATGTGCGCGTTCATAACTTTTCTCCTTCCGTCTGTGGCCGGAGGTGTTTTGTGTAACTCAGTCGTGCCGCAACGGGGGCCAGGATTTTCCCGGCCGCCAGTATGCACCGGGACAGATTGAGGAAGGGCAGAAAAGGCAGGCTTGGTCCCTCAAGTTTGCCTGGGTTGAGAAGGTTCTGGGGGTCTGTTTTCTTTTTGATTTCCCTGACGAGTCCGAGTTTTTCCTCCCCGTATACATACTTCGCGGCTGCGGCAAACCACATGCCCGTGGCATAGGGGCGTCCGCCGTGTTTTATTGCTGTATAGAGCGGAATCAGGGCCTTGGCCATGCGCAGAGGATAGAGAAAGTCAGCGGCGTTATCAAAGATATAAACCAGCACAGCCAGCTTGCGTCCTTTCACGGCATAGGCTTCAACGCCGAAGTGGTCGCTGGGCAGGGCTTTTTGCGTTTCGATCAGGAATTGGGCAAAGCTGTCGAAGGGGATTACGCATTCCCCCACGAGGAGCGAGGGGCCGGCCTTTTTAATGCGCATGGGGTAGTAACGCCTTTCCCACTCCGCTTCTCCCAGGGCTGCATCGAGCATTGTTCCGTCCGCCGCTTCGGCCAGTATTGCGGCTGCGGCAGGATTGAACCCGGTCTCCGGGAGCGTGAGAGAAAGCAGAAAGCCCTCCTGGATCGCCGGATCCCGCCTTTCGGCTTTAGCCAGCATGGCGCAGTAACCGGCGGATTGCAGGGTGGCCGAGTAGGGAGCAAGCTCCGCCGCCGTATCCAGAAAGTGGACCGCGCAAGCGGCGTTCAGGAAGGCGCAGGCAATGGTCCGTAGGGATTGCGCCTTGCGGCAGGCCAGACGCAACCGCGTTACAATGCCCAGCGTCCCGTTGGTCTGGTAAAAGGGGAGCATGTCCGGGCCACTGCATGTTCGTATCGTTCCATCCGGGACGGCTACATCTATCTCCAGCACATTCTCCAGCAGATCTCCGTATTGCAGGCTGCCGATTCCCGTTCCGCCCACGGCGAACCAGCCGCCCACAGTGGAGGAGGGGGCGCTGGTCGGGCAGATTCGGTTCTCAAGGTTGTGTGGGATGAGCCGATGCGCCAGATCTTCCCAAACCACACCCGGCTCAACATCAACCTGCCCCTTGTCCGTGTCTATTTTCAGGATTCTGTTGAAAGATGAGAGGTCAAGGATGATGCCGCCGCGATAGGGCAGGCTTCCCCCATAGCCGGATGAGGCTTGTCCCCTGGGAGTGAGCGGGAGATTTAAGCTTCGCGCGGCGCGCAGAAGAGTGGACACGTCTTTGGCGCTGCGGGCCACTACCACAGCCTGGGGCCGGCCTTTGATCATAAGCGTCAAGGCCTTTGGCATCTCACCCATGTCATGGGCATAGCTGTGCAGAATTTGCGGATCAAAGGATACGGCTTCGCCGAAATCCTGTTTGAGCGCTTCCTGAAAATCCATCACGCGACCTCCATAATACAAAGGGATATTGTCTTGTGAGTCCGGTTTTGTCTAAAATTGCCCCCGGACAAGGGTCAGAGCCGCCCTGGCTGCCTGGGCGTTGGTCGGAAAAAGGAAGATCCCGGCTTTATCCAGCATTTCTTCCTGCACGGCCAACTTTTGCGGGTCATTGTCCGTGCCACATACATGGGCAAGAATCAGCGGTCCGCCATCCGCAGGTTTTTTCCATATTTTCGCAAGTCCCGCAAGCAGGTCAGATGCGGGATCGCGGTTGGCGCCATAACCGAGCACCAGATCCAGAAGCACTACCTTGACCGTGGGGACGGTCAGGTTCTCGGCCAGCCATTCAAGCCTTAAGCTAAGATCGATGATCGGATGCGGGCGGCCTACGGTAAATTCGTCTTCGCCGAGATCCATGCAGTAGTGGGCAGAGCCTTTGGCCGGATAATGGAGTTTCAGTTCCGGTTTAAGGGCGACGTTGGATTCAACCTCCAGACTGTCCCGTAAAATATACAAGGCCTCATAGCAGAGTGTGCCGCCGCTGAACAGGCCGCGCAAATATCTGCGTTCCGGGGCAAGTTTTTTTGCCCGTTCACGCAACGCGGGCGCGATTTTCAGTTCCGGAACCTTTTGTCCCATGGCTGTGAAAGCGGCTTCTTCCAGCGTTGGGGCCAGAGTCATGCCCGGCAGGCTCTTTTCGCCCGCCCCGAGCAGACAGGCCACCACCTCAAGTCCCGTCTCCCTGGCCGTGTTCAGCACTTTGTCCATGACGGCGGGCGCGCCCGGCTTGGAGAGAAGGATCAGACGTTTTGTGCCCGGATCTTCCGCCAGGGTGCGAATGGCATGGCACATCATCGTTCCGCCGATTTCCGCGCGCAGGTCCCGGCCTCCCACGCCGATGGCGTGGGATACGCCGCCTCCGAAACGGTCTATCAGACAGCTTACTTCCTGGATGCCTGTGCCGGAGGCGGCGGCTATGCCTATGTCCCCCCGCCGCACAATGTTTGCAAGGGCAAGGGCCACGCCGTTGACAATGGCTGTGCCGCAGTCCGGACCCATGAGCAGAAGCTTTTTTTTCACAGCGATTTTTTTCAGATCCAGTTCGTCTTCCAGAGAGATGTTGTCAGAAAAAAGCATGACATTGAGATTCTGTTCCAGGGCTGAAATCACATCCAGCTTGGCAAACTGTCCGGGCAGTGAAATCATGGCGAAGTTTGCGCCGGGTAGTCTGCCCACGGCGTCTTCCAGGGATTTCGGCTTTTCCTGTCCGGCCTGCGTTTCCACCGTCCCGGACCTAAGACGCAGGTCCACCTCGGCAAAAGCCGCCTGCGCCGCTTCCGGGCTGTCGGCTTCCACGCAGACAACCAGATCGTTGGCTGTGGCGGCGGCGATCTCCGCATCCAGCAAACCGAGATCGGAGAGCACTTTTTTGTTGCTGTCAGTCCCAAGAAGGGCCAGAACTTTATGCACTCCGGGCAGTTCGCCCGCTTGCCGGGATATCTGCATCAGGCGCACGGAGTCCTGATAGCGGTTTTTATGTACTGCGGCTTGTATATGCATGGTTTCTCCCGCGATACAAGGGTTTATTTGATTATTCGCGTGCACTTGCCGGACTGCTGCATCACAGCCACGATGTTTTCCTGGGATGTGATGATGGCTTCCTGCCCGCCCTTCTCTACATATTCCACGGCGCTCTGTACTTTCGGCCCCATGCTGCCTGCCGGAAACTGGCCTTCATCCAGCCATTTTTTCGCTTCGGCGACTGTCATTACATCTATCGCCCGCTGGCTTGACTTGCCGAAATCCGTGCAGACCCTGTCCACATTGGTCAGGATAATAAAGAGCTCAGCTCCGATGTTTCTGGCCAGCAGCGCGGCCGTGGCGTCTTTGTCAATTACGCCGTCCGTGCCGACAACGCTGTCAGAGCGATAGTTTACAGGTATTCCGCCGCCGCCGCAGGCTATGACCACGGTGTCGTTTGCCGCCAGATATTTTATTGTATTGAATTCCAGAACTTTGCGTGGCTGGGGCGAACAGACCATCCGGCGCCAGCCCCGGCCGGAATCCTCGCCCACATGCCAGCCTTCGCTTTCGTGGTAGCTCTGGGCCTGCTCCTTGCTGTAAAAGGGTCCGATGGGTTTGGTCGGCTTCAAAAAAGCCGGGTCGTCCGGATTTACCAATACCTGGGTGAGCACCGTGGCGACTTCCCGCTGCATGCGATCTTCCTCCAGCACCGAGCGCATGCTGATTTCCAGCATATGTCCGAGCAACCCTTGCGATGAAGCTACGGCAACATCCAGAGGCGGCACGGGAATGATGTCCCGTGATTTTTCAAATTGAATCAAGAGGTTTCCAACCTGAGGACCATTCCCATGCACCAGTATCAACTGATAGCCGTGATGCAGAATGGAAAGCATCTTGCGGCATGCGGCTTTGGCTTTTTCAAGCTGGGTCGTGAACGAGCCATCGTCGCCCGCATCAAGAATGGCGTTGCCGCCGAATGCCACAACAGCTATTGGTTTGCTCATTGCCGGCGTCTCCTGGAAAAAATTTTGTTTATAAGAGGGAAGAAGACGGTTCAGGCATGGCGGCCACAGCCTGCCGGAAGGCGTCCATGGGCGCCCTGGCGATGCCCGTGCCGATCTGGCCGACCCCGGATGCCTTGTGCAGCACGCCGGTATCTATGATGGGCGTGATGCCGCTACGGACGACCTTGCGGATGTCTATCCCCAGCGGAGCGGGCATGAAGTCGACGGCGCCGGGCGCAAAGGCCGGATTTTCGCCTGCGCAGATGGAACGCATAGTGAGCATGGCCTGTCGTGAGTGCCGCATGGAGCCGCCCACAAAAGAGCTGATGCTTGGGGCCGCGCCGATGATCATGCCGCCGAGACCGGCAGTTTCCACTATGGCGCTGTCCCCTATGTCGCCGGCTGCGTCATCCGGGCCGTAGCCGGAATAGTAAATGGCCTCGTCCATGGGGGCCGTAGGACTTATGAACCAGTGGTCCATGCCGCCAACGCGCAGGGCGAAATTGACGCCGTTGCGACTCATAGCCGTGACGACCGTGGAGTGGGGAATGCCGTGGGCCGCGTCCGCCGCTGTTTTGCAGGCCGTCAAGGTCAGGCTCAAGAAGGAATGGTTGTTGCCGCCGATGAATTCCACAATCCGGGAGATCGTCGTCCTTTCTATATCTGCGGCCAGCAACATGGGCACAAGACGCCGCAGCAGGAGAAGGGTACAGGCCGCGCTACGGGCGTGTACCTCATCCCCCATAAGGGCGCCTTCGGCTATGATTTTAAAAATATCCAGGCCTTCCCCGGCCATGCGCAAGGCGATGCGCAGACTCGGTCCCAGAACGTCCCGCATCCAGCATAGGCGTTCTATGGTGCCCTGATCATAGGCGCCCATCCAAATGACGTTGCCTTTGCCTTCGTTGAAGGTAGTCCAGGACCTGTTCCCAAAGGTGGAGTTTTCCGTGACGATAACCTGCATGGAGGGGGAGATGATGCCGCACATGGCGCCCACGCTGCCGAATTCATAATTGGGCTTAAGTTTTATCTGACCGGCTTTCAGCCCGGCCAGCAATCCCTCCCGGTCCCGGACCCAGCCCTCGAAGATTGCTGCGGCCTCCACAGCCCTTTGCTGGGGATCGCACATATCTCCAAAGTCGATGGGCGGCCCGGAATGGAGGAGAAAATTTCCTTCCATCCCCGGAATCGCCCGGATCGCGGGCAGCACATCCACCCAGAGGGGACGGCTTTCTTTTATGCGGGTTACGGTGGCCGCGTTGGCCGCTTCAATCTCCGGAACTTGCAAGGCGGCCAGCTTGTTGATCAGGGTGATGTCGCCGCCGGCCGGCGGACGCCAGTCCACCTGAACGGCCGTGACGCCCTGTTCCCTAAGTTCCTGATAAAAACTTTCCAGTCCGACATTTATGATTTTTATCTGCCGGTTGATGTCCGCCATACAACTTTCCCGCTCCTCTTCGTGTTCTTGTGTCTGCGTCGCGCCGCCCGCGCAATGGGCGGGATTGCATTCATCTGGCCGTTTATCCACGCGGCATCGAATTTGCAAATCCCGCGCCAAAGGATGAACTGTGAATATAGATCATAACAGCGTGACATTAAAGAAAAGAAATATGGAGGACCGGCCTGGATAAAGGCAGGACAGCAATAAATCATCATTGACAATGATTTTTCGTGTTTTTCAGCGAGGTTTCGATTTATATGACAAAAGAGCCTCTTTTTTGCTGTCCGGTCTGGACATATAGATGTGGGTGGCGTAAAAGGAAAACATTGTTATACGGCTTAGTTCGCGTCTGTTCTATGCCTTCTCTCGCATAGTTTGGCGACCAATCTGGCCTTAAAACCGGAAATGCTTCAAGGCGGTGTATATATGGAAACAGTATGTCTGAACAAGCAGGACAACTCTTTCACCCGGGCCGTGGAAGAAAGAAGCGGACAGGTTGTTTCACGCTGTTATCAGTGCGGCAACTGTACAGCCGGCTGTCCCATGTCCTTCCTTTTCGATTATCCCGTAAGCAGGATCATGCGTCTTATCCAGGCCGGACAAAAGGAGACCGTGCTTTCCTCTAAAGCCATCTGGCTGTGCGCGGCCTGCAATACCTGCACTCAGAGATGCCCGAACGAAATTGACGTTTCCGGGGTCATGGACACATGCAGACAGATGGCGCGGCGGGAGAATAAGTTCGGCGTGCACGCCGTCCGGGCTTTTGTCAACGCCTTCATAGATTCAGTCAAGTTTAACGGCCGCTCCCACGAGGTCGGGATCATGGCCCTGTATATGCTCTATACCGGTCGCTTCTGGACGGATGTGGATCTCGCTCCGAAAGTTTTGCCCAAGGGCAAAATGGCCATTCTGCCGCACCGCATCAATGGTCGCGCTGAAGTGGCGGCGATTATCAGCCGTTACAAGCAGGGATTTTCCGACCCGGAGCTTGTCCGGGCGCGTCTTGCCGCCGCCGGCGGGCAGGGGGCGGGCGCTTCTGCCGGAGGCGATAAAGGTTCCAGGGCCGGGCATGGAAAGGAGGCCGCTTCATGAGCAAGATTACGCTTGGATATTTCCCCGGCTGTTCCGGTTTGGGGACTTCCGCCGAATATGAGAAATCCACGCGGGCTGTATGCCGGGAACTGGGCATTGACCTGCGGGAGATACCGGACTGGAACTGTTGCGGCTCAACCCCGGCGCACACGGTTGATCCTGTCCTGTCCTCAGCTTTTTCCGCACGGGTTTTCGCCCAGGGCGAACAGGTCGGCATTACGGATGTGATCACTCCCTGTCCAAGCTGTCTGAGCAATTTGCGTAACGCACTCAGGCATATGGATGATGAGCTTTTTGCCGCCAGGGTTGACGCCCTCACCGAACGTCCCCTGAAACAGGAGCACAGCATCAAATCCGTGTTGCAGGTCATCGTTGAGGACATAGGCCTGGACAGCGTCAAGGCGCGTGTGCGCAAGCCTCTGACAGGGCTCAAGGCTGTCGCCTATTACGGCTGTCTTATGAACAGGCCGGAAAAGGTCATGCGTTTTGATGATCCCGAGAATCCCGTGGCCATGGATCAGGTGCTTGAGGTTCTAGGTGCGGAAGTTTTGCCCTTCCCCCTCAAGGTTGACTGTTGCGGCGGTTCCATGTCTATCCCTGCCCGCAGGTCGACGCCGCATTTGGCCGGGAAAATCCTGGATCTGGCCGGAGAAATGGGAGCGGATGTGGTTGTTGTCGCCTGTCCTCTCTGTCAGATGAATCTGGATTTGCGCCAGGGGCAGAGCAGGGCGGCGGGTTTGAAATACACTCTCCCGGTTCCTTATTTTACCCAGTTAATGGCTTATGCTTTCGGTTTGAGCGATGCGGACACGGCTTTCAAGTTGCTGGCCGAAGATATTGCTCCGGCCTTTACCTGTATGAGCCGCCGCTCTGATGAGATCAAGGCCGAGGAAGCGCGCAAGGCTGTGCTGGCGGAGGAAAAAGCTCGCGCGGCGGCGGAAAAGGCCGCAAAAACGCAGGCTGGAACGGAAACGGCGGCGGAAAAACAACCGGGCGGGAAAAGCCGGGCAAACAGCGCAAGCGCGGCTGGAGGTGCGGCATGAGAATAGGAGTATTCATCTGTCACTGCGGCAGCAACATCGCCGGCACTGTCGACTGCGCCGCTGTTGCCGCCAAAGCCGCTACATACCCGGACGTGGCCTACGCTACAGATATTATGTATGCCTGCGCCGAACCCGGACAGGACGCCATCATTGCAGCCATAAAGGAGCATCAGCTCAGCGGCGTCGTAGTCGCGTCCTGTACACCCAGAATGCATGAGCCTACCTTCCGCAAGACCGTGGAACGCGCCGGCTTGAACCGTTATATGTTTGAAATGGCCAATATCCGCGAGCATGTTTCCTGGATAGGCAAGGATATTGAAGCCAATACCAACAAGGCCGCTGAACTTGTGCGTATGGCGGCGGCCAAGTTGCGCCTGAACAAAGAACTCAAGCCCAAATCCTTCCCGGTTACCAAGCGTCTGCTGGTCGTCGGGGGTGGCGTGGCCGGCATTCAGGCCGCGCTTGACGCCGCCGATGCCGGGCTTGAGGTCATTCTGGTGGAAAAACAGCCCACCATAGGCGGGAAAATGGCCAAACTGGACAAGACTTTCCCCACGGTGGACTGTTCAAGCTGTATCCTTGGCCCGCGTATGGTGGATGTGGCGCAGCATCCGAACATCACCCTTTACGCCTATTCGGAGGTCGAGAGCGTTTCCGGATATGTCGGCAATTTTGACGTGAAAATCCGCAAAAAGGCTTCTTATGTGGATTGGGTAAAGTGTACAGGCTGTGGCCTTTGCACGGAAAAATGTCCGGCCAGGAAATCTTACGATCGTTTTAATGAAGGCGTTGGACCAACCACAGCCATTATCATTCCCTTCCCCCAGGCTATTCCGAAAAAAGCCAGCATTGAGCGTGAACATTGCCGTCTGCTCACTGGAGGCAAATGCGGGGTCTGCGCTAAGGTCTGTCCGACCGGGGCCATCAATTACGCCATGGAGGACGAGATCATTGAGGCCAGAGTGGGCGGTATAGTCGCCGCCACCGGCTATGACCTTATAGACTGGAAAATTTACGAGGAATACGGCGGCGGTCGCTATCCGGATGTCGTCACCTCCTTGCAATACGAGCGCATGTTGTCCGCTTCCGGTCCCACGGGCGGACACATCAAGAGACCCTCGGACGGGGTTGAGCCCAAGGATGTGGTTTTCATCCAGTGCGTCGGCTCGCGCGACCCCTCCATAGGCAGACCCTATTGCTCCGGATTCTGTTGCATGTACACGGCCAAACAGGCCATTTTGACCAAAGATCACATACCGGATTCCCAAAGCTACGTATTTTATATGGATATACGTTCGCCGGGAAAGGGCTATGACGAGTTTACCCGCAGGGTGCAGGAAGAATACAAAGCGCGTTATATCCGGGGTCGTGTTTCCCTTGTTTATCCCAAGGGCAACAAACTTATAGTGCGCGGCGCGGATACCCTGATGGGCGTCCAGGTTGAGGTGGAGGCGGATCTTGTGGTTCTGGCCGTGGGCGCGGAAGCTGCCAGCGAATCCGCGAAACTTGCGGAAAAACTGCGTATTTCCTATGATTCCTATGGCTTTTTCATGGAAGGTCACCCCAAATTAAAACCCGTAGAGACGAATACAGCCGGTGTATTTCTCGCCGGCGCTTGCCAGGGACTCAAAGACATACCTTCGTCCGTCGCCCAGGGGAGCGCGGCTGCGGCCAAGGCCATAGGTCTTTTGTCCCGCGACATGCTGGATTCCGATCCGCAGATCGCTTTTGTTTCCGCCAACCGTTGCGTCGGTTGCGGCAAGTGCATAGAAGTATGTCCTTTCAAGGCTATTCAGGAAATTGACCTGCGCGGCCAGCCCAAGGCCGAAGTCATTGAGACGGTTTGCCAGGGTTGCGGGCTGTGTAACGCCACCTGTCCGCAGGGGGCCATACAGCTTTCCCATTTCACGGATAACCAGATTTTAGCGGAAGTGGAGGCCCTATGTCGGTTCTAAATACAAAAGAGCTGCGGATTATAGGTTTTCTGTGCAACTGGTGTTCCTATGGAGGCGCTGACACTGCCGGCGTGGGCCGTTTCACCCAGCCGACGGATTTGCGTGTTGTGCGTGTGCCTTGCTCCGGGCGCATAAATCCGCTTTTCATCCTCAAATCCTTGTTGGGAGGCGCGGATGGAGTGCTGGTGTCCGGCTGTCACCCGCGCGATTGCCACTACGCGGAAGGGAACTTTTATGCGCGGCGCAGACTTGAGCTTCTTAAAGGTTTTCTGCCCGTACTCGGCATAGATCCGCGCCGTTTTGAATATACCTGGGTTTCGGCTTCGGAAGGACAGCGCTGGCAGCATGTGGTTGAGGCCTTTACCGCGCAGATCCACGGACTTGGCCCGGCCCGGGGTTGGCCCGAAGCCCCGGAACTGGAAATACTGAACGCGGTGGCGCGTTAAACCTGTTCTAAGGAGATTCCATGTCCATACAGGATGACATTAAAGCGGCTATTGCAAAAGCCTTGCAGGATATTCCCTGTGTCATCGGCTGGGGAGCGGGGCCGGAACCCTTGCGGGCTACGCCGCTTTTTATGCGTAACGCGGCCGATGTGGAAAATTTTACGGCGGGTTTTCTGGCTGTGAACAACCCTGCCCTCTATCTGCCAAGTTGCAAAGGCGTCAAAACCGCTCTTGTGGTCAAGGGCTGCGATGCCCGTTCCGTCGGCCAGCTTGTGGCGGAAAATCTTGTCAAACGCGACGAGCTTTATCTTATCGGCTATCCCTGTTCGGGGGTGATTGATGTGGATAAGGTGGCGGCGCGTCTGGAGGGCAAATGCGAGCCAGGCGAGGTTACGCGTTTGCGTGAGGAAAACGAAGACGTGATTTTGGACACGCCGGGCGGAGAAGTGCGGCTTGCCAAAAAAGATATCGCGGCTGACAAATGTGCCCGCTGTCGTTATCCCAATGCGGAATCCGCCGATGTCTTTATCGGGGAAAAACGCGCTCCCGTTGTTGACCAGGACGAATATGCGGATCTGGCAGATTTTGAAAAACTGTCTCTTGAAGAGCGCAAAGCCTTCTGGGAAAAAGAACTGTCGCGTTGCATCCGCTGCTATGCCTGTAGAAACGCCTGTCCCCTCTGCGTATGCAGGGACCACTGTGTGGCGTCCAGCCGGGAACCGCACTGGCTTACTCAGGCGGACGGGGTGCGCGACAAACTCTTTTTCCAGCTCATTCACGCCACGCATCTGGCCGGGCGCTGTACCGGCTGCGGCGAATGTGAACGCGCCTGTCCGGTCGGAATTCCCGTGCTTACCTTAAAGCGTGCCTTCTCCAGACAGGTGGAAGACATGTTCGGCTACATGGCCGGCATTGATGTCAATACTACACCGCCGCTGCTCACCTTCAGACTGGAAGAACCTGAAATAAAGGAGAGGGAGTGGTAATGAATACCGATACCGCGCAAAAATTCGTCTCCTTTGAGGCTTTGCCCGCTTTTTTGGCCAAACTGGCTGCAGGGGCCACTCTGTATGCGCCCCGGCGTGAAAACAAGGCGGTCGTTTATCGGCCCTGGCAGGCCGGTGACAAGGTTGAACTGTCCCTGCGTCCAACGGAATCCTGTAAACATGTTGTATTCCCGCGCAGCGAGGAATTGTTTTCCTTTGATATGGGCGGAGACCCGGAAAAACCCGGCAAAGCCGGGCTGACTTTACAGGAAGCTTCGGAACCCGGTCCGGCTGTTGTTTTCGCCGCCCTGTCCTGTGACGCGCGTGGCTTTCTGGCCTTTGATCCGGTCTATGACGGTTGTGGAACCGGCGGCAAGGCCAAAGACACCTATTATCTGAAACGCCGCGAAAAGACGACCTTGATTGTCAGGACCTGCAAAAGTTCCCTGAATACCTGTTTTTGTACCTGGGTCGGAGGCAGTCCGGCCAGCTCCGAAGGAGCCGATGCCCTGCTGACGGAAATTAACGGCGGTTATCTGCTTGAAGCTGTGACCGATAAAGGCGCATCCCTGCTTGCGTCCCTGCCCGCCGCCTCCGACGAGCAGTCCGCCGCATCCAGAGCCGCGCGTGAGCAGGCCGTGCAGTCTGCGCCGCAGCCGCCGCAGGATATGATAAAAGCCCCGGCGGCTTTGGGCGCGCTTTTTGATTCCGCAGCCTTCTGGGAAAAACAGAGTGCGCACTGCATCTACTGCGGGGCCTGCACTTATCTGTGCCCGACCTGTTATTGCTTCAATATCACTGACGAAAGCAATGGACTTAAGGGACTGCGCATGCGTTCCTGGGACAACTGTATGTCTCCGCTTTTCACTCTGGAAACCAGTGGGCACAATCCCAGGCAGGAGAAAGCCAATCGTTTGAAGAACAGGGTAGGGCACAAATTTTCCTATTACCCGAAAATTCACTCCGGACGGTTTTCCTGTTGCGGCTGTGGGCGATGTATCAAAAGCTGCCCGTCCTCGGTGGATATCAGAAAAATTGTGCTTGACGCCATAAAGGAGGCCGCCAATGTCTGAGCAGTCCGGCGCGACGCCACAGCGCCCGGCCTTTACGCCGGGTCTCAGCAATCCCTATCTGCCAATGCCGGCCAAGGTGATTGAGGTCATAACGGAGACGCCCACAATCAAAACTTTCCGGGTTGTTTTGCAGGACGAAAAGCTGATGAAAGAGTTCAGCTTTGAACCCGGTCAGGTCGGGCAGCTTTCCATGTTCGGGTCAGGAGAGTCCACCTTTGTCATTAACTCTCCGCCAACGCGCATGGAGTATCTGCAATTCAGCGTCATGCGGGCTGGAGAAAACACAACCGCCCTGCATTCCCTGGAAGCCGGAGATATCGTGGGTGTGCGCGCCCCGCTCGGCAATTATTTTCCCTACGATAGCATGAAAGGCAAGGACATTGTCTTTATTGGCGGCGGCATCGGTATGGCGCCGTTGCGTACCCTGCTTCTTTTTATGCTTGATAATCGCAAGGATTACGGGAAAATAAGCCTTCTTTACGGAGCGCGGTCCCCGCAGGACATGGCTTTTGGCGCTGAACTGCCTGATTGGATTGCCCGCCCGGATCTGGATTGCGTTTTGACCATTGACCGCGAGGCCGAAGGCTGGCCGCATCGAGTCGGGCTGATCCCGAATGTGCTTCTGGAGATGAATCCCAGCCCGAAGAACTGCATAGCCATTACCTGCGGGCCGCCGATCATGATCAAGTTTACCTTGCAGGCCCTGGAAAAGCTTAAATTTTCTCCGGAGCAAATAGTGACCACTCTGGAAAAGCGCATGAAATGCGGCATCGGCATTTGCGGGCGCTGTAACATAGGCGACAAATACGTTTGTGTGGACGGGCCGGTGTTCACCCTGGCCCAGCTTAAAGAGATGCCTAACGAGCTTTAAGGCAAGAGATTGCTGCAAGGCGAATTCACTTCGCCGTCAAGCAACAATCTCAAGCGTAAATTGTTCTCATTGACTTTGTGCCGTTCCCTTCGGCAGGTGCTTAAGGGAAGGTTGTCCTGTTTGCATTGTTTTACGAACACAAACCACATCTGGAGTATTTGCCATGCATGTTAAAGCTATTAAAAAGATCGCGTGTTTGGGTACCGGAACCATGGGGCACGGCGTCGCCTTTCTGGCTGCCAAGGCCGGATACGAAGTCAAAATGTTTGGCCGTTCTTCGGAAAGCATCAAGCGTGGACTCGACGGTGTTGACAGGGCCAGCGTCCTCTATGAGGATAATGGATTGTTGCCAAAGGGCAGCAAGGAGAAAATCAAAGCCGCCATCAAAGGATGCACCAGCGTGGAAGAAGCGGTACACGATGTGGATCTGGTCATGGAATCCGTGGCGGAAAATCTGAAGGTCAAACAGGAAGTGTTCTCAGTTGTAGAGCGTAATTGCCCGGAAGGCGCACTTGTGGCCACAGATACTTCCGGTCTTAATCTGGAAGACATCCGTACGGTTCTGAAACGTCCGGAACAGTTCATGGCCATCCATTTTTTCACTCCTCCCTATCTTATGCCCACAGTGGAAGTCTGCCCCTGCTCGGCCACCCTTCAGTCGGCTCTTGATTTGGGCGCTCAGTGGGTGGAATCCCTCGGCAATGTCCCCATTGTCATGGCCAAGGCCGTTTCCGGTTTTCTGATCAACCGGATTCAGACCGCTGTCCTGCGTGAAGCTACATATATTGTTGAGCAGGGTTGGGCCTCGGCGGAAACGGTGGATAAAGCGATAGCCCTTTCCCTTGGCCGCCGCTATTCTGTGACCGGCCCCATTGAAAGCGCTGACATGGGTGGATGGGACATCCTGGGTGCTCTTCTGGACGAACTGGGCGATAAACTTAGCGCCGCCAAAAAAGCTTCCCCCATTGTAAATGAACTGCGCGATAAGGGTAACCTGGGTCTGAAAACCGGGCAAGGCGTCTATGCCTGGACCCCGGAGAGGATTGCCAGCCGCCGCTCGGCCCGGGAACTCTCGTTGATCAAATTCCTGCGCGAGGACCAGGAGGCCGCCGGGAAAGGGAAATAAATAAAGCAAATTGAGAGATTGGGTACTGCCCCTCTCAATTCGGGAAATCATTTTTCTTTATAATAACGAAAACCCCCTTCATGCCACAAGCAGGAAGGGGGTTTTCGTTATACGAACATACGGCGACAGCCGCTTTTTTAACCAGAGGAAGAGCAAGTCAATGACGCCGCGCCGCGCATGTCAGGCAATGGCGGTGTTAATCCAATGGAGTGTTACTTCGGACGGGAGCGGGCGGCGAAGTCGGCCAGCCATTTGTCCGCGTCCGCTTCCGCCTGTTGAATCTGCGCTGCCGTCAAATTTGTTTTCAGGCCGTAAATAATGCCGGGTATGTCCGGGGAGTGCAGACCGCCTTTGGAAGCAATCAGGTACCAGCGCAAGGCCGCTGCCGTATCGGGCTTTTGGCCTATGCCGTCTTTCAGCGCGACCGCGTAGTTTTTCACGCCTTCGAGGTGGCCCGTTTCCGCGCTTTTCAAAAACCATTCGCGGGCTTTGGCCTCGTCTTTCGGC
>JAISKK010000108.1 GCA_031260965.1 Desulfovibrio sp.
CTTATGCACAGCTTGACATATAATGTTCTTGCCGCTCTTGCCCCGCTGGGCTTGCTGCCCTTTATCCGCAAACGCTTTTCCGGATGCTGGCTACTGGTTGACCGCGACTTCAAAGCCGACGATAACGCCGAACACCTATGCCGCTGGATTCTGCGCCACCATCCGGAACAGAAAATCTTTTTTGCCCTGAACAAAAATTCACCGGACTGGGAACGGCTTAAAAGCGAAAAATTTCCTCTGTTGGACTTGCAAAGCCTTTGCTACTCTTTTGCCTGGCTGCATTGCGTGTGGATTATCTCGTCCAACCGCACGGGGTACATCATCAGGCCCTTCTGGCGCAGATGGTTCGCCGCTCTTGTCAAAAACCGGTTCTGTTTTTTGCAGCACGGTGTCACCAAGGATCTGCATCTGGTACTGAACTTCACCCGCGCGGACATACTTATCACCGCCGCACACCGGGAATACAATGCCTTTGTCGATGACCCCCGCTATGTGTACACTGAACGGGAAGTGCGGCTGACTGGTTTTCCCCGCTATGACGAATTGTTGCGCAAAGTGGCAGCCATTGCAACTCCCCGGAAAATTTTGATTATGCCCACTTGGCGCAAAAATCTTATGAGCGAGTTGCTGCCCCGGACAGGTCAATATCCCTACTCTTCCCGGTTCAGGCAAAGCGAATTTTTCCGGCAATGGCAGGCTGTGCTGCAAGCGCCGGATTTGCAGGAATGCGCAAAGCGGCACGGATACCAGCTTGTTTTTTTCCCCCATCCCTATCTGCGACAGCAACTGGGGGATTTTACCCTGAGCGGGGTATTGCAGCCGCCTGATGCCGGCGGCAGTATTCAGGATATTCTGGCCGACACGGCCTTGCTCATTACCGACTATTCATCCATTGCCATGGATTTTGCTCTGCTGCGCAGACCAATACTCTACTTTCAATTTGATCGTGACACATTTTTTAGCACGGACCACAGCTATACGAAAGGATATTTTGATTATGATACAGACGGGTTCGGAGATGTAGCTCTGACGCATGAACAATTGTTTAATATTGCATCGGAGTATCTGAAAAATGACTGCAAGATGAAGGAGGAATATCGCAGGCGGGTTGACAAATTTTTTGCTTTCTCAGATCAGAACAACTGCAAAAGGGTTTATGAAGCCATCTGCGCTGAGTCGTGACTGTCACTGAAAACCACAACAAGAGGTTTCCCATGCTGTCCAATTATATATCCTACCTCTTTGAACTCATAATCAAACGCGGCAATGCCTTTACCTGTTGCGCCGCCTGCGGCGAACTGTCCTTGCCGGTAAAAAAAAGGTTTTGCTCTTCCCTGACGCCGGAATGGGAGTGTGATGCCGTTCTCATAGGGAACTGGCCGCGGGAAGGTCTGCGCATGGCGCTACGGGCAATAGAGTTGAGAATGCCCTGGGTCAGATCTGTATTCGTGCAGGCAGACGCAGTGGATATAGTGTCAGACAGAATACAGTTTTTGCCCAAGGGCATGGATGAAGCGCATCTGTATAGTGTGGAATCTTTGGCGGAATACTTTATAGTCATGTGGTCAGGCTGGCTGCCTGCCGCTCCTTTATGCCGCGTGGATTTTTTCACGCCCAACGGTCTCCTGCTGCTCTTTGTCGATACGGAGGAGCAGGAAATACAGGGATATAATTTTGTGCAACTTGCGGCAGGCCGCACGAAAACCCTGTCCGCCATTTTTGAGCAATCCCGCCGGGGGATGGAGTTACCCGCTGCAACAAAGTACGCGGAGGCTTTGACAGGGTTTGCCTATGCCGAAAGGTACGGTATCCTTGCCGACGCAGGCATCCTGAATGGGTAATGGCAAGGGGATGCTCATCCCTCCAATGGCTTGAGCCATGAACGTTTTCTGTGAACACTTTCTTGACGCAGCAGATCTTTCGCCCTATAGTATACAATATAAGGATTTAACCATGCGTCCTTTGCAGATTTTGCAAATACACCGCGCTGAAATTGCGGATATCATGAAGCGCTACCCCATGTTTTCTAATTTGCGGGTAGTCGGTTCTGTTGCGCGTGGAGAGGATACAGAGGAAAGCGACATTGATTTTCTGGTTGATTCAGCCTCTGGGGCAACGCTTTTTGATCGTGGCGGTCTGCTTGGCGAACTGGAACGACTTATGGGAATCCCTGTGGATATTATTTCTACAAAAGATCACCTGAACAAATTTGTGAAAGATTTTTTTGCGCAAGATGCTGTGCAATTATGAACAGACAGGAAATTCGTATAATAACCTTGCTTTTCGACATATCAAAGTCGGCGCAACTTATTATCAACTGGCTGGAAAAATATAATAAAAATGCCGAGACACAGTCAGTGGTTGCAGAACTCCGTAAAAGCAAGATCGAAAAATCCTGATTTTCGCAATCTCAGCGCGATGAGTGTAGTCAACTGCGCCATATGCCCTCACGTTTTCCCGTCACCAGGGCAGCGCGGGCCGCAACCGGCGGAATGTAATTTCCCTGTGACGCCGTATATACTTGGGTGGACGGCGCAGATCCCGCTCATGCCGCAAAACGCAATCGCTGCCTGACCGGCCATGTTGGCAACGGCACAGTGGACAGTAACGAAAATTTCCTGTTCCGGGACAATCAGGAACTACGCTATACCTTGCGTTCACTTTCTGCATACGCCCCCTGGATACGCCGCATACACATCGTTACCGATGCCCAGAAACCCAAATGGCTGCGCACCGATAATCCCCGAATCCGTCTTGTAGATCATACGCAGATTATTCCGCCCCACTACCTGCCCACCTTTAACAGCCACGTCATTGAAAGTTGCCTGCACCGTATTCCCGGCCTTGCCGGGCATTACATCTATTTTAATGATGATTGTTTTCTGACGGCCAAAACAGTGCCGGGCGATTTTTTTACCCCCAACGGTCTGCCCTTCCTTTTTATGGACTGGCGGACAAGCCGGCGGGAGGGCTATGAAAAAACCGGCACCCCGCACGCCCGCTCCTGGTTTAACACCCGTGCCGAGATGTTACGGCGGGGAATCGCCCCTGTACCGGAGATTATTACCGCGCATATCCCTTTTGCGCAGACGAAGAGCAATGCCGAAGAGGCGTTTGCCTTTTTTGCGGATGCCATTGCGGCCTTTTCCGGCAATAAATTCCGCACGACAAAGGAGATGGCCTTTTATTGCCATGCGGCAAGCATGTGGTGTTATGCCATGAAAAAGGCTGTCCCCTGTGATGCCGCATACTGGTACGTCAATACCAAAAGGCGGAACAGGCGCAGTGTGTATGCGGCGCTGCTCGCCCAAAAAAACAGCGGGCGCGCGGCGCTCTTTCTCTGTCTGAACGACGTGTCGCCCGGGACAAAGTATTTCTTCTGGCGCAGGAGCCTCATAAATTTCCTGCAACAGTATTATCCCTTGCCGTCGCCCTTTGAATGCGGTGATGGGCAAAACACGGTATGATGTTCATCTTATACAAAAAACGAAGGACAGGAGCATTTCATGTATGAAATGGTCTAGCGCGTCAGCTTGCGGAACTTCGGCCGGCGCGGCTGTTCCGCTTCCTTGCCCAGGCGTTTTTTACGATCCTCTTCATACTCGCTGTAGTTGCCGTCAAAGAAAGCCACGGAGGAATCCCCTTCAAAGGCCAGGATATGCGTGGCGATGCGATCCAGGAACCAGCGGTCGTGGCTGATCACAAAAACCGATCCGGCAAAGTTGGCCAGAGCGTCCTCCAGGGCGCGCATGGTGTTGACGTCCAGGTCATTGGTCGGTTCGTCCAGTAAAAGGAGGTTGGCGCCGGATTTCAGCATCAGGGCCAGGTGCACGCGGTTTCTTTCCCCTCCGGAGAGGACATCGACTTTTTTCTGCTGGTCCTGTCCGGTGATGTTGAAGCGCGAACAATAAGCGCGGGCGTTGATTTCCCGGTTGCCGAGCTTTATGTTTTCCTGACCCTCGCTGATTATTTCATAAACGCTTTTACCGGGCGTCAAGGCCGTGCGGTTCTGATCAACCCAGGCGATTTTTACGCTTTCGCCCACGCGCAGAACTCCATCATCCGGCTTTTCCCGGGCGGCGAGCATCCGGAAAAAAGTGCTTTTGCCGGCGCCGTTTGGGCCGATGATCCCGACTATGGCTCCGGGCGGGGCGATAAAATTCATATCCTCCATCAAAACCTTGTCACCCAAAGCCTTTTTTACCTTGTCCGCCTCAACGACCACCTTGCCCAAGCGCGGTCCGGGCGGGATGTAAATTTCCAGATCACCAGCCTGTCGCTCGGATTCGTGGGAAAGCAGGGCTTCATAGGCGTTGATGCGGGCCTTGCTTTTCGCGTGGCGGCCTTTGGGAGCCATGCGGATCCATTCCAGCTCGCGTTGCAGGGTTTTCTGGCGCTCGTCCTCGGCCTTGCTCTCGTCGGCCAGACGCTTCCGCTTCTGGTCCAGCCAGGAGGAATAATTGCCTTTCCAGGGAATACCCCGGCCGCGATCCAGTTCCAAAATCCAGCCCGCCACATTATCCAGAAAATAACGGTCATGGGTCACGGCGATAACCGTGCCGGGGAAACTTTGCAGATAACGTTCAAGCCAGGATACGGATTCCGCGTCCAG
>JAISKK010000061.1 GCA_031260965.1 Desulfovibrio sp.
AACATTCGTGACCGAAATCCCGGGTATCGCCTGGATTCAGGAGGATTACGTTGTCACCCCTGATTACCAGGTGCCGGTACGCATATACCATCCTGCCCCGGACGAGGCTCTGCCGGTACTGATTTATTATCACGGCGGCGGGCACATGTCCGGCAGCGTCACGGTATATGACCCCATCTGCCGCAAACTGGCCCTGGCAACAAAACACATTGTGATTTCGCCGGAATATAGAGTCGCGCCCGAGTGCCCGTATCCAGCCGGCGTGATTGACGCTTATGGGGTGGCCAAGTACCTGTGGCGCACACTGGACGAGCGTAAGCTGAAATACCAGCGCATACTTTCGCTGAGTGGGGATTCGGCAGGCGGAACTCTGGCGGCCACGGTATCCGGCAAGGCCCAGTTTGATCCGGGTTTGCATATCAAACGTCAGGTCCTGATTTATCCGAGCCTGGATTATACCATGAACACAGAGTCCATTGAACAGAACGCCGTGGGTTATATGCTCCAAAAGGACAAAATCATTCGGTATTTTGACAGTTATTTTACGCACGCGGAAAACAGAAAAGCCGTTTCACCGCTGTTTTGGGATGTTACAAAGCGGATGCCGGAAACACTGGTCATTACGGCTGAATTTTGCCCTCTGCGTGATGAAGGAGTGCTGTACTATGAAAAATTGCGCGCAGCCGGGCTGAAGGCGGAACATCTGCACTTTGACGATATGATCCATGTCTTTATCAACCTTGAGGACCTGGTTCCCGAAGCCTGCCGCAAATTGTACGACACTATCGGCGCGTTCATGAAGAAGTAAAGAATATCGCAGCTACACAAAAAAACGCATGACCATGGCTCCGGCAAGCACTGCGAACACAGATACAACCCTTGCCGGAGTCAGTTTTTCTTTCAGAAAAATGACTGCCAGAAGCATCCCAAAAACCACCGAGGTCTCACGCAGGGCGGCTACCTGAGGTATGGGCGCGCGGCTCATGCACCATACGGCCAGACCGTAGGCAACGGCACTGCAAACACCGCCGGTAAAGCCATATTTCCAGCGCGTTTTCAGATACATCCAATACGCTTTCGCTCCCCGGCGCGCAAGCACAAAGGTAGTGATGGGGAAAAAATTCAGAAAAGAAATCCAGCAGACATAGGAGAGGGGTTCCCCTGAGACTCGCACACCCGAACCGTCCATAACCGTGTAGCCCATGATGACCAGAGAGTTGGCCAGGGCGAAAAAAGTGGCCGTGAGGTTGAAATCGCCGCGTTTCAGAGAATCCAGAGCCATGACCAGAATGCCGGCGGAGAGTATGCCCACGCCTGCCCAGCCTCCCGGAGAAAGACTGTGCCCCATGATGAACACGGTGAATAAGGCTGTGAACAAGGGAGAAGAACCACGCATAAGCGTGTACACATAGCTCATATCCGCATTTTTATAGGCGTAGGCCATAAACAGGTAATAAAAGAGATGAATCAAGGCAGTGCCGGCAAGAAAAGGCCAGCTGGCCGGAGCCGGCAAGGGCAGAAAGGGTATGCAGCAAAGCATGAACAATGCGCCGCCCAAAGTCTTGAGGGACGTTTCGAAAAGCTTGTCCGCCCCGCCCTTGATAATGGCGTTCCACACCGCATGCAGCACTGCGGAGCCGAGAATTATGGCAATGACGGAAAGGCTCATGGATATAAATGCATGAGGACAGTGCCTCCGGTGCTACAAAACTTATAAGATAATATTTTGTTATATATGGATATAAATTAATTAGTTTTAAAACATACCCCTTTGCCTACTCCTAAAAATTAATGCTACTTAGTAGGCAGTGCCACTCTCTTTCTCTTGCGCAATATTTCTGTTTTAATACCGGCAAGCATTTACAGATTTCAGAAATATACACCAGGGCTATATTCCAGTCCAATATTCTTTAGCCGTTGACGCTCCACACTGGTCGAACAGTTTTTAGCCGGTTTTTTGATTTTCCGCCTTGAGACTCATTTTACGCATTAACCGCCGAACACGCTTTACATTTACTGCATGGCCCAGCCGGCCAAGTTCCTTGCGCATTGAGCCAACTCCAAAAAAACGATGCAGTTTAAATAACCGGCCAATTTCTTGCTTCAGCAACAGGTTAAAGGCGGACTCGCCGCGCTTGGCATAGTACAGGCTGGAACGGTTAATTTGCAGTAAAACACACTGCCGTGAAATACTGAGCTGCGCATGATTCCGTTGAACCAGGCTTTGCCTGTGAGATACGCTCAATGTCCACAGGCTTTGGCTAAAAAATCGCGTTCCACAGTCAACTGCGCTATCTTTGCCTGTAATTCGTGGAGCTGCTTATTCTGCATGGCCTCTTCCGTCTTGATTTCGCCAGAAAAAATACCGACCGCCGATTCCTTGAGCTGCCGTACCCATTTGTGGATCAGCGTATGATGGACACCAAATTCCGCGCAAAGCCCAGCAACGGTTTTATCACCGGCAAGCGCCGCAAGCGCCATGTTGGCCTTGAACTCGGGCGCGTGATTGTTTCTCTTGGACATAGGCTCTCTCCTTATTTGTTGTGTAGCTTATATGATTGTCTAAATTTTTGGGAGTATGTACATAACGATTTTAATAAAAAATTTTTATCCAATAA
>JAISKK010000079.1 GCA_031260965.1 Desulfovibrio sp.
AGCAAGCCCCTTTTGCCAGCATGATGCGTCCAAGTTCCGCCGGATTGTCCTTTGCCACGACATTTGAGGACAATGCTCCATTGCTTGATATTGATATTGCGTTCGGCATGTATTCTCCAGAAGCAATTATGGTGGGGGCCAAGGATTCCGTAGCCTGGCGCAGGAAGCAGTATACGCTCAACATGCAAAATATCGCCATTACGGAGCAGGCGGCGAAGATACCTCTGAATGATAGCGACTTCCCCAAAGGCGTATACCTGTATGCAAGGAAAGTGGCGACCACCCAAGGTGCGATCGTGAGTATCGTTTTGGTAAATGGTATCCAACTTGATGCGCAGGCTGGACGTGAAGACATTGAAAAACATACGCTGTTTCAAGTGGAAGTAGTTGTTCGTCCTGCCAACAGCACACGCCTCGTTGCCAGGCCTTCAAGACGCCCCGATATTGATGATGATGACAGATCAATCAGTTTGCTTTACCGCTCAAAACTGGAGTTCGCGACCGGCCACACTTGTTCCGCCAGATGGGAAGTTTCCAGTCACAATCCTGATACCGCCGAGTTGGTCGCAACTGCATGGATTCCGCAAAGCAAAGTCCTGGACACAGATTCAGCTGGGCATAACGTCTTCCAGAAACTTCTCCATAATGAGTCAAAGAACTCCGTGCTGTCGGCATCATGGCTTTTTCAAGCTTCGGATAAAAAACTTGGAAATGCTTTGAGTTTGTTGCCTGATGCATACGGAGAATGGCTGGACATGCAGGAACAGAGGCTGACAACGCCAGAGTTCGCTAAGTATTTAAGTGCGGCCCAGAAGAATATCACCGCTTGCAGAAGAGTCCAGGCACGAATGCTGGCCGGTGCAAAAAAAATTGAAAGCACGCCGAGCTTTGCCTTAGCCTTCAGACTGGCCAACCAAGCCATGTTGCAACAGTTCAGATGGAAAAAATCGGACCCAAAGGCCGAGATGAACTGGCGGCCATTTCAGCTAGGATTTATTCTTCTTGCGACCACATCCACGCTACTTGATCCTGTTCCTGAAGATTCAGCCATCAAGCAGCGAGAGGTCATGGACCTTCTTTGGTTCCCGACGGGCGGAGGCAAAACGGAAGCATATCTTGGCCTTGTTGCCATGCTCATGTTTCATCGCCGTTTGAAGTTCGGCTCTTCTCCAGATACCGGAGCCGGAGTGGCCGCTATAATGCGCTATACACTCCGTCTGCTTACAACCCAACAATTCATGCGTGCAAGTGCGCTTGTTTTCGCTTGCGAACTGATACGGAAAAATGATGAAGCTCGCCTTGGAGCGGTTCCGTTCTCCATAGGCTTGTGGATCGGCGGAGGAGCGACCCCCAACAAAACTAAAGATGCCGAACGTGCGCTTGGTGGAGAGAAAGGCCTGGCTTCACCAGCTCAGTTGACTCAATGCCCTTCATGCAAAAATAGTCTGACCTGGGTAGTTGCCGGTTCTCCCAAGGAGGTTCGTGCAAAATGCACCCACAAAGGTTGTCAACTAGCAACGTTATCTCACTTGCCAATATGGACCGTGGATGAGGACATATATAGGCATTGCCCCAGTCTGCTTATAGGAACTGTAGACAAGTTTGCACAACTTGTCAGGCAGGAAGCAACTAACAGTTTGTTTGGGGCGGACAAAAACAGGCCTCCAGACTTGATTGTGCAGGACGAGCTTCATTTGATCAGTGGTCCGCTCGGTTCGTTGACAGGGCTGTATGAGGCCCTGATAGACAGGCTTTTCTCCAGCAATGGAATCAGGCCCAAAATCGTCGGCTCGACCGCCACCATCAGAAAAGCCAGCGAGCAGGTTCTCGCTCTTTACAATCGTACCACGGAGCAATTCCCTCCTGCCTGCCTTGACGCTGGAGATTCGGGGTTTGCAGTTGAGAAACAGGATTCTTCCGGACGCATATACTTGGGCGTAACCACTGCCGGGCGGTCGGCAAAATTTACGCTTCAAGCTGTCTCGGCTTCACTGCTGCAATCGGTTTACGCCCTTTCGCAAAACAGCCAATCAGACACTGCCACTCTTCTGGATAATTGGTGGACTCTTGTTGCCTACTTCAACTCGTTACGAGAGCTTGGCGGAGCTCTTGTCTTGATGCAAGACGACGTCCATGATGCTATAACAACCATTGCCCATAGCAGGAAGGAAAAGCGTCGCGAACCATCAGAGGTACGAGAACTCACCTCTCGGCTTTCCCAGGATGAAGTACGTGACATGCTGGACGATCTTGAAATCAAAATGGACGACAGCGGAGCTTTGGATATTGTTCTCGCATCAAGTATGCTTAGTGTCGGTGTTGATATCTCCCGGCTCGGCCTCATGGTGGTCAACGGGCAACCGAAGGGCATGTCGGAATATATACAGGCTACCAGCCGCGTTGGGCGTGGCGACATTTCCGGCCTTATCGTATCCATCCTGAACAATGCCAAATCGCGTGACAGATCCCATTACGAAAATTTCAGCACATGGCACGAGTCACTATACCGCGATGTTGAGCCCGCAAGTGTGACTCCTTTTGCGCCACGCGCCCGGGACAAAGCCCTTCATGCAGTTGTTGTGGGGTTGGTTAGACATCTGGTTCCAGGGTTGCTCACGTCGCCGGATATCAGCCAAGCCAATCAACAACAGCTCGACATGCTAATAGATTTCCTTGTTGACAGAGCCTGTGATGTTGACCCGGAAGAGACGACTGTCAGGGACGAGATCTACGACATTCTCGACAGATGGCGCACTAGAGGGGCCAAGGATTATTGGAACTATAATTCTCCAGAAAGCTCTCTTTTGCAGGGAGCCGAAGATGCCGCTACCAAGCGAGCTGCAGGTCAAGCACTTGGCGATGCATGGGCAACCCCTAACAGTATGCGTACAGTCGAACCATCGGTTCCATTCAGATTAAAATAGGCAATATTGATAAATACAGGATAGCAGACATGGCCAACAATGACCTTGGTGAAATACGGCGTAGTTCCATCATTCTAACTGCAGCCCCAGGCGCTGTGGTGGACTTCAGAGCAGAGGGCTCCCCCATCTCTGCTGTTATAACCGGCCTTGACGACTGGGACGCCAGCTTTCCACCTGTTGGTTTGGGGCACCAGCAAGTCGTTTATGAAGAACGCCTTCAAAAGAAGCTTAAAGTTAAAGGGTTCAGGCTCCCGCCAGTTTTGTCACCAGATAGACGCAAAGGACCAAACAATTTCCCTCCGGCATTGCTGGCGGCGAGATTTCCTAGCTGGCTTCAATGTCCCCAATGTGACAGACTCGCCCCTGCCGCAAAGTGGGGGGGGGAGCCGGGGCGTCCGTGGCGAAGGTGCCCTCACTGCTCCCGCAAGGGGCAGACCGTTTATGCGATCCCGGTGCGTTTTGTCATGGCCTGTGAAAATGGGCACCTGGATGAGTTCCCCTGGCATATGTGGGTACGACACCGGGATGAGGAATGTAAAGGTGAGCATGGTTTCTTAAAGCTTACTGCCGAAGGGCCCGGCTTGGCCGGTCTTGTATTGAGTTGCCCTAAGTGCGGGGCAAGCAAAACGCTTGATGGGATTTTCAGTGCGAAAACCTGGGAGAGCCGCAACTTTCAATGCGCTAAGAAACGTCCGTGGTTGGGTGATGTTGATCCACAATCATGTCCTCATACTCCCAGAGCGATGCAGCGCGGTGCATCAAACATGTTTTACCCTTGTGTGGAAACAGCACTCAGCATACCGCCTTGGTCCGACAATTTGCCTGAAAATCTTGGTGTATTCTGGGGAACGCTGGTGGCAATCCCCGATTTGAATGATAAAATAAAGATGATTAAAATGTGTGCCTCACAAGGTCTGGGCGATATCCTACAATATATGGGCCTTACACCTGAAGAGCTGGCCGAACAGATTGAAAAGCGCGAGAAACAGTTGGTGGACACCGATTGTGATGATCTGAGAGACAGCGAATACCGCCAATTCACTTCTTCTACCGATACAAAATCTCGCGACGACCCAAACTTTGAGATGCGTGAGGAAAATGTGCCCTTAAGCCTTTCAAGCTATTTTTCACATATTGTACGTCTCGTCAGGTTACGAGAAGTCCGCGCTTTGAAGGGGTTTACCAGGATTTTTCCACCGGGGATGGACGGAGCAAACATTGCCCCCATTTCAAAGGAGCCGAAGCAATGGTTGCCAGCCGTTGAAGTAAAAGGAGAAGGCATATTTATGTCGTTCAACTTGGAAACCCTTCGTCGGTGGGAAACTCGGAGCGAAGTAATGCAGCGTGCCGAGGAAATCCAAAAAGAATACGCCCGCCAGTGGAAAGAAAAAAACCGGACAGACGACCCTGTTGACAGAATTGTTACCCCCCGGTTTCTTCTTGTCCATACTTTTGCACACGCCCTCATGCGCCAACTGACCTTGGAATGCGGATATTCAAGTACCGCATTGCGTGAACGCCTTTATGTGGATGAAGACGACATGTCCGGGTTGGTTATTTATACCGCCACATCTGATGCCGATGGAACGCTTGGAGGTCTGCAACGACAAGGAAAGGATACAAAAATTGAAAGCACAGTACCAAAGTCAATACAATCAATCGAATGGTGTTCTTCTGATCCTCTTTGTATTTCTGGATTGATGTGCGGAAATGAAAGTTTGTGCGCCGCCGCCTGCCATTCTTGTGTGTTGGCACCAGAAACTTCTTGCGAAGAGTTTAACCACTTCCTGGATCGGGGGATGTTGACCGGCTGGACAGAGTATCCAGACGGGGGATACTTTTCGGCGCTAACGGTGGCAAGCAATGGCTAAAATGTGGCCTCGGCGTCTTCCAGCCGACATTCAGCGTAACCCCCTCAGAAGCACCGAATGCCGTGTTTTCCACAAGCTCGAATCAGAATTGGGGCCTGAATACATTGTGTTCTACTCGCGTCCTTGGCATGGCTTGACCAGGTTGGGAGAAGAAATAGACGGCGAGTGTGACTTTCTTGTAGCCCACCCTCACCATGGCGTTTTATGCATTGAAGTAAAGGGGGGGAGAATCCGATACAATCCAGAGATTGATCAATGGACGTCTCTTGATCGCCACGGCATCACCCACATAATCAAAAATCCGATAGCCCAGGCCAGCAAGTCCAAGTATCATTTGCTACAAAAATTTATAAACTCTGCGGGTTGGCCAAAATGGAAAATTCATATCACTCATGGAGTAATGTTCCCCGATTGTGAAGTTCCTGCGACCGGCTTGGGAGCGGATGGTCCAAGAGAAATTTTTTGCGACAGAAACCAATTCGCCAACAGCTTTGGAGTCTGGGTTAAGCAGAGGTTGCGTTCGGGCAGCGCGGATACCAAGGAGTTAGGTAAAAGCGGCGTACAAGCGTTGGAGGATGTGCTTGCAAAACCGGTTCACCTCCATCGTCCTTTGGCTTATGACATTGAAGACAATGATGAAGCCTTTTTTACCCTGACGCAGAGTCAGTTTATTATTCTCAATACAATTCAGAATATTACACGGGCCGCCATATCAGGCGGCGCGGGGACAGGAAAGACTGTTCTTGCCGTGGAGGAAGCTTTCCGGTGTGCACAAAGCGAACTAACGACTTTATTTGTATGCTTCAATACTCCATTGGCTCAAAAAATTCGACATGACCTGCAAGATTATCCAAAAGTGCAAGTATATACTTTTCACGCATTATGCGGCCATATGGCAAAAAAGGCTGGGCTGCAAATCGACATGGAAGACTCTGCAACGCTATATGATGATGTTCTGCCAGATACTCTGTTTAATGCCGCAGAACTAATGCCACAGGCAAGATATGGTGCAATAATCGTGGACGAGGGGCAGGATTTCAAAGCTCACTGGTGGCCAGCTATTGATTCATTGCTAAGAGAGCGGCACTCTAAGCTACGTGTGTTTTGGGATTGCAACCAAGCTGTTTATGGCAACCCCTCACTCCCAGAGCACACTGAAGCCATTGATATCCCATTGGATAAAAATCTTCGCAATTCCCGACAAATATTCGCCACAATTAATAGCTTTTACAAAGGCCCAATCATATCGGTTGCTGGCCCGGATGGCCCTCCGGTTGAGTGGCGGATCGCACAAAATCGAGAAGCTGCTGTAGTGACAGTTGTGGACATTATTCGCAGAATGCTCGGCAATGAGGGCGTCAACCCTACACAGTTGGCTGTGGCGGTTGATGTGCAGGCAAATGAAATAATGAGTGAGTTGTCAAAAAGAGTTCCTCAGCGTCAGTTCAAGCCATGCAGTGGATATTCTTGCGATAATTCCATAACTGTAGATACCATCAAGCGGCTGAAAGGACTTGAGTTTCCTGTACTCATTGTAATCTGTACTGATTCATTGATCCGCGACAATGCACTGCAATATATTGCATTCTCCAGAGCCAGAACAAAACTTTTTATTGTTGGCAGCAAAGAGCAATTGTTGCCAATGGGATGGGATGGGCTACAAGAAACTGCCAACCCTTGAATCACTCACATCTCTGCAGAGGCAAAAAATTCAGGTGAGCTTTCCTATGCTCATCTGGCCCATAAACAATCCTTAGTAAAAATGTATTCAGGAAAGTCAAGCAGAACAGGCATCACTCAAGTTGCTTGTAGTTGCGTCAGGTAAATCAATCACACCTTCTAAAAATAGAACAATTTGATCACAGAGTGAGCTGAAATTTCCATGAGTTTTTTTCAGCTGACACTCCCAGACAATGCCCACTCGCCAGCCAGCTTGTTTCAGCTCTTTGACGGCTTTTTCATCTCGTCTGACATTCTGAAGGAATTTTTGTTCCCAAAAGCCTGTCCGTGTTGAAGGTGTGCTTGTATATTTACAGCCATGCCGATGCCAGAAGCACCCATGAACAAAAATAGCTGCACGGTACTTGGGGAAAACGAGATCCGGGCTTCCAGGCAATTTCCGGCAATGCAAACGATATCGCAACCCTCTGGCATGAAGGGCACGGCGTAACAAAATTTCGGGCTTCGTGTCCTTGCCCTTGATGTTACGCATATTGCGCTGTCGTTGTTCTTTGGTCAGTACATCAGCCATTATTTTCAGGCCTTCTTTTTCCGACCTCGTTTGCTTTCTACGGGCTTTGCTGCTTTTTTAGCGGGAGCAGTTTTTTTACGGGTCTCTTCTGCCTTTGCAATACTGCTGGCAATTTTCTTTTTTGCCATAGTTTTAGCCGCAGGCTTCCATTCTTCAACCTGCTCAAAGAAATCTTCATCGCCGATTTCCGCCGCCAGCAACTCTTCATCCATTTTTATATGGACAGGAAGTGGGAACTTCACAACCTGACCGCTGACAATGCCCTGGCCAGGGCCAAATCCAGGCAACATCCTGGCATCTGACTCCGTGAGGTTCTCCATGATCGCTCTGACAAAATTTTGGTCTCTCGGATTTACGAGTCGAAGGATAAGGAACGAGTTGCACTGAGAAATAATGGTTTCATCAAGGCGGCTTGGTCTTTGCGAAATGAGCATGAGGCCGGTACCAAATTTGCGGCCTTCGGTTATGATTCTGCGTATAACCGGCAAAGAAACAGCGTCCTGAGTCCCCTCTCTGACTGAAGGGATAAATGTATGTGCTTCTTCAATAACAGCCAGGAATGGCGGAATCTCGCCTCCAAGATTTGCGCGTAGATCAAACAACCGCTCAAGAGTGATAGCAGCGATTGAACATTGGGTAATATGGTCATATCCTCCAAGGTAAAGGATAGAAACCTGTCCTGGGCGAATAATCGCTTCCGGATGACTGAATGGATTGGGTAATGGGTCAAAAGGCAACACTTTCAGTTTAGGGCTCCGGCGCATCTGCTCGCTCGAAAGGCGCATCCTCTCCAGTTTGTCCCTTACAATATTCAAAGATCGTCGGACAGCACCAACGCTGGGACGCCAGTTTCCAGACATCCCTTTGGGAGGGGTTTTATCTGCAATATCCACTTCGACCTGTTTCAACAGGGATTGAATGTATGTCAGGGCGCTGAGGCCATTGGTCGCAGGTTTTCTGTCGTAAAGCCCTCTGAGATAGTCCGACTGCGGTTCTGTGAGTCCGTTTGTCATTTGTAAAACAAGTGTAGTGACAAGATCTTCACCATCTTGCTGGACGAGGAGATCTGGATAGAACAGCTTTATCTCGCAATCGGGGGCTTCTTGTTTCAGAAGCTCCTGGCACTTGATCAGTCCGATATAATCGCCGTGAGGATCTAGGATGAATAACGGATACCCCAGGCGTATAAGTTCCCGGATAATTCTACGTGAAGCAACAGTTTTTCCGCCGCCGGTCATTGCCAGAATCGCCATGTGGCGGGAAACAAGTCGTCTGGCCGAAAGAGTCACTTCCACATCGCGCCTGGCAATTAGCGACCCGATCGAAACAGGGTGCTCACGCTCCCTGTCGCTGATTAGAAGAGTCCGGACTGCGTCAGTAGGAGGATTGTAAACCGTGCAGGCAGGTTTAACCGGGTAGGTAAGTGGGAACAGCTTACTCAGGTCATCGGGGGATGTTGCCCCAAGAATTAAAGCCGTAGCTTCTAGCTGGTCTCTGGTTCCAGATAAAACGGTATCTTCAAGGGAAAGGCTCTCGCCTGCAATTTCCTGAGCCGCCTCGTAGGGGAAAAAGGGATTGAAGCGCTTTATGTCAACAACTCTCGCCCAGACATAAATCGAATTCTGGTCAGAATAGTCATTGTCGGGGATTTGCATTCCCAGAGCCACAATATCTCCGACCTTTGCCTGATACTGCTTGAGAATGAATGTATATTCCGAAGTGCCAGCGTTCCCGACAACAGTACCAACGGGACGCCAGGCTTTTATGCCTCCTGGCTGAGTATCTTTCGGGTTACTCATACAATCAGTCTCCTTTCCTCGTGGTGTCAGCGGTAAATTCCGGGGCGCAACAGCCATTCCCGTCCACTGCCACAGAGTATATGCCTTACAGAATCAAATAATTTTTCGTCTCCGGAATCCAGAGCCTGCTTCAGAGTTCCCACTGCCATGCGCGTATTAATAGGGCGGCTCATCCAGTTGGGAATCTTGGCGTATTTATCAACAATATCCAGCCCGACAGGAAATGCATATCTGGGAAGCAGCAGGCAGCAGTGCATGATAAGTTTCGCCGTGGAATGGAAATGCGGCAGGTCTTTTTCAAAAAATTCTATCCGGACGGGAGCATTCCATTCTGTCGGTTGGAGATAAGAAACCATAGGCTTCGGATA
>JAISKK010000089.1 GCA_031260965.1 Desulfovibrio sp.
CTTGTGACACTGCTTGGTCTGGTTCGCAGGTTTCAATGCACCGCATGAACCGCCGTATACGGAACCGTACGTACGGTGGTGTGGGAGGACGGCGGGGGCAACCCCGCCTCCTACCCGATTTAATTTTTAAACCTTGCCTTTTTGTCTTTGGCCTAACGCCGCGTAAGCGGCGTCGATAGGGAAAATTTTTGAAAAAGACGCAAACCTATGAACAGAGCAGAAAAATTGCGTTTGAGCGCGGATACAGAATACTGCCATTGCTTTAAACAGGGCATATTCGCGCGTTTTTATGAACAGGCGCCGTATTGGTTCATTTCTTCCGTAAAACCGCTCAAGCCGATGCTGGAGACGGTAAAGAGCGGCGAGCCTGTTCTCTATGGCGGATTGCCCATAACGAGTTTTGAAAAATTGCTGGAAGAAGGCGCGTTGCTACAGGCGGAAGGCGCGGTGGTTATCGAGCCTCTCGTGCGGATGGGCAACACACTTGCTGCGCATAGGTATGGCATTTTGAACTGGTACGACCATCCCATCTCGTCAGGGCCGATGGAAGGGACAAACAACAAAATCAAAGTGATGAAGAGAATGGCCTATGGGTACAGAGACATGGAATTCTTCAAACTCAGAATCCTGGCCATTCATGAGGCAAAATACGCTTTGGCCGGATGAACCAGATTTCTGATGAAATGTTGAAATACTGGAAATAGTAGGCGGATATCCAGCTCCCGGTCTAAAGGCTTTAATCCGGCATTCTTTATTTTATCGTCAGCAAAGTATAATATGCGGCTTTGGAAATATACTTAAAGGACTATTTGATGCCGCATTATTCGGGCAGCAGACCCCGTTATCCGCTAAAGAAAAAAAGACTAAGACGCATCACCCTTCTGGCTTTAGGCGCGGCGCTTTTGCTCTGCGCCATCGCCGTGCCTGCGCTTCTTACGGATTCCAGCGACAACTCCAAATCCACACCGGAAAAACCGGCGCAAAGTCAAGATTTTCTCCCGGAACTGCGGGTGGAGGAAGCCTACCCCCAGGGTCCCCTGCCCGCCGGTCTGCTCTTTGACAGGCTTTTTCTGGAAAAAAGCCTGCACAGACTTACAGCTTACACAGGCGGCAAGGTCATGCGCGTATACCTGGTAGCGCTGGGAGAAAATCCGCTCGGAGCAAAACAGCACGAGGGGGACAAACGCACCCCGGAGGGATTTTACCGCATTACGGACAAAGACCCCGGCAGCGCCTACCATAAAAGCCTCGGTCTGTCCTATCCGAATGAACGCGACCGGGAACACGCCACCGCCCTGAAAAAAAATCCGGGCGGGAACATCAAAATTCACGGACTGGCCGGAGAATTCGCCCATGTCGGAGCGGCGCACAGGCTGACGGACTGGACCTATGGAAGCATAGCGCTCACCAACCCGGAAATGGACGAATTATTCGCCCGCACCAGCATCGGAACGCCAGTCGAAATAACGCCCTGAGCGCCCCTGCGCAATATAACTTTTTGAAACCTGTCCGCAAAGAAAAAAATGAAGATACTCTTTATCCACCAGAATTTTCCCGGACAGTACCTTAACCTTGTCCAGCGACTGATCCGCGAAGGCGGACACTCGATAACGGGCATCGGCGAGGATGTAAACATAAAGAGACGGGGGCTGATCAATGGCTGCTCCACAATAGGCTATCCAAGCCCGGACAAGGCCGGGGCGCATACGCATCATTATTTGCAGAACCTTGAAGCAGCGGTACGGCGCGGCCAGTCTGTGGCCAAAATTCTTCTGCGTCTCAAAGCCCAGGGCTTCATTCCCGATGTCATAAGCCTGCATCCGGGCTGGGGCGAGGGACTGTTCGCGCGCGAGGTCTTTCCCTCCACTCCGTTGCTGATGTTCTGTGAATATTACTTCCGCGCCGGGGAGGCGGATTTGAACTTCGACCCCGAATTTCCGGTCAGCCTGGACGGAAATCTCAGCATCGGCCTGCGCAATACGGCTCAGGTCATGTCCCTGCTCAACGCCGATGCCTGCATCTCCCCCACACCCTGGCAGGCCTCGCGCTATCCGGAATTTATCAGGAACAAAATAAGGATAATTCATGACGGGATAAATGTTGATTACATGACTCCTTATACGGAAGAAATCCTTTATTTACAGCCTCTGGAAAAAGCCGGACACAGCCGGGTGCTGGGCTGGTCGGCGGCAGGCGCCAAATGCCGGTACCAGGAGAACCAGGGGGAAATTATGGAAGACGCAAGCGGGACGATAATGCCGGCGCCCTTGGGGGCGCTGCGCCTGACCCGCCGGGACAAGGTTATAACTTACGCGACCCGCAACATAGAACCCTACCGGGGAGCGCATGTTTTCCTGCGCGCGCTGCCCGCCCTGCTGAAACTGCATCCCGACGCCCATATCCTGATCGCCGGGCGGGAAGGAGTGAGTTACAGCCGGCCCCTGCCCGCCGGACAAACATACAAGGACATCTATCTTCGAGAAATCGCCAACCGGGTTGATTTGTCCCGCATCCATTTTCTGGACGGCGTACCCTATCCTGCCCTGCGCGCCATTTTCAGGATCAGCGCGGCCCATGTCTATCTCACCTATCCTTTCGTGCTGTCCTGGTCCTGCCTTGAAGCCATGTCCTGTGAGGCCCTGCTCATAGCTTCGCACACCGCTCCGGTCCTGGAGGCTGTAAAACACATGGACACCGGTCTTCTGGTTGACTTTTTCGACGAAAAAGGTCTGATTAGAACCTTGGACGAGGTTTTAAGAGAACCGGAGCATTTCGCCGCTTTGCGCAAGCGGGCGCGTGTTTTTGTTACGCGTGCCCACGGGTTGGAGAAATGCCTGCGGGAGCAGATAGACTTTCTGAAAGAGGTTGCGGCAAAGGGATCGTAAAAAAAGGCGGGCGCGAAAACACGCCTGCGCCTGAAAAACCGGATCCGGTATGAAAAAATTTATAGCGCGCCTTATCTCCTGTATCTTTTTTCTCTTGCTCTTGGCGGGCGCTTATGCCGTCCATGCCGCTTACACTTTTCTCAACACCCCGGCCTCGGACACGCCGCATGAATTTGTGCTGACCATTGAAACGGGAAGCGGCTTCGACCGCGTTGCTTATGCCCTGAAAAAAGAAGGCGCGATTACTGACGTTGACCTTTTTCGTCTCCTCGGCCATTTTGAAGACGCCTTTGGCAAGGTACGGGCCGGCGAATACCTGATCAGCACCGGCATGACGCCGCCCCAGGTTCTGTACCAGATCACCCAGGGGAAGGCCCTGCTGCACCGTTTGACCATACGCGAAGGTCTGACCTGGTGGGAAACGGCCAAGCTTGTGGAAGAAGAAGGGCTCGCCACTTTTGCCGATTTCAAGGACGTGATCCACGATCCGGAATTTCTCAAGGCGCATAATATCCCTTTCCGCAACGCCGAAGGTTTCCTGTTCCCGGAGACCTACCTGATGCGTAAGGCCGTAGCCGGTCCGGATCGGGAGCAGGCCTATGCCGTCGCCTCGCGGATG
The DNA here is from genome assembly GCA_031260965.1 of Desulfovibrio sp. GTDB lineage: Bacteria > Desulfobacterota > Desulfovibrionia > Desulfovibrionales > Desulfovibrionaceae > Frigididesulfovibrio. Next base: position 3,505 of record JAISKK010000089.1, read on the forward strand.
GTGAATACCTTCTGGAAAAAAACTGAAAACTTGTGGAAGGGTCTGCCCCTGAAAGAAAGTACGGCGCGAAGCGAGGCCAGACCTGCTCCCGCCCCTGAGCAAGCGGCGGCTGTACAAAAATCGGCAGACAGCAATCCGGCTCCCGCCCCGGAACAGGCATCGGCAGTGCCAAAATCGGCAGACAGCAAACAGGAGTCTGCCGCCCCGGAAAACACAGGCCCGAAACAAGCAGAGACCGAGCAGACAGACGCCGGATCAACACCCCGGCAACAGGCGCTGCCGGACGCAGCGGCAAAGACTGTGGAGCAGGACGCGTCCAGCCTCCCGGCGCCTGCTGTGCCGGGCGATGTGGAGGAAAACGCCCTGCGGCACATGGTAATTCTGGCTTCCATGGTGGAGCGGGAGACGCGCCTGGAGAAAGAGCGCAATCTGGTGGCCGGGGTTTTTGCCAACCGTTTGCGCCTGGGCATGCTTTTACAGTGCGATCCAACCATCATATACGGCATAGGCGAGAATTTCTCCGGGGCCATCCGGCGCGCCCACATTGACGATGCAAAAAATATCTATAATACTTACCAGCATTCCGGGCTGCCACCGGGCCCGATATGCTCGTCGGGCCTTGAAGCTCTGAAAGCCGCCGCCGCGCCCGCGAGCCATGATTTTCTCTTCTTTGTAGCTACCGGGGTGGACGGCGGACACAGTTTCAGCAAAACGCTCGGCGAACACAACCGCGCCGTGCAACTTTACCGTATGCGCCAGGGACGCTAGAAGAATGCAATTTACCATCCCAGTGTTGCCGGACATATCTTCCCTTGTTAACCATCAAACAGCGGTCGGACTATGAAAATAACTGTATTCGGCGGGGCCGGTTTTCTCGGCTCCCATGTCTGCGACAAACTGTCTGAAACCGGGCATGCAGTCACTCTATTTGATCGCGCAAATTCTCCCTGGCTCAGACCGGACCAGACAATGATCGTCGGCGATATTCTGGATGAAGCGGCGGTGGGTAAGGCTTGTGCCGGCGCTGAAGTCATATACAATTTCGCGGGCATAGCCGACATCGGAGAGGCCGAGGTCAATCCGGTCGATACCGCCCGCTACAACATTCTCGGCAACACCATAATCCTTGAAGCGGCGCGGCGCGCGCACGCGGCGCGTTTCATCTTCGCCAGTTCCCTTTATGTCTACAGCAAAGCCGGGGGATTCTACCGTTGCAGTAAACAGTCATGCGAACTTTATATCGAAAATTACCGCATGGCCTATAACCTGCCCTACACCATCCTGCGCTACGGCTCCCTATACGGTCCGAGAGCGGACAGACGCAACGCCATTTACCGCTTCGTCCGCGAGGCCCTGGAACGCGGACGCATTGAATATTTCGGACTGCCCACGGCTCTGCGCGAATATATCCATGTGGAGGACGCCGCCTTGTGCAGTGTGGAAGTGCTGGCCCCGGAGTATGCGGACAGCAATATCGTCCTGACCGGAGCAATACCCATGCGCGTGGGCGATCTACTGAAAATGATTGCGGAAATGCTGGGCAAGGACATAAAATTTGATTTTCTCGGGGACGGCAAATCCGGACACTATGAAATCACCCCCTACTCTTTCAACCCGCATATCGGCAAAAAGATGATCCCGCGTCTGTCCACGGACTTGGGGCAGGGGCTGCTGCGGGTCATCGAGGATCTGCACAGGGAACTCAACCCGAACCTGACAACAGAAATGGGCTATCTTGTAAAAAAGGACTGACATGAACATTATCGCCATAGTTCCGGCCCGCATGGGATCTTCACGCTTCCCCGGAAAACCGCTGGCCGACATACACGGAACCCCCATGGTCGGACATGTGGCCAAACGCACGGCCATGTGCAAAAACCTGGCCGCCACTTATATTGCCACCTGTGATCAGGTGATTATGGACTATGCGGCCACAGCCGGCATCAAGGCGGTGATGACTGCGGATACGCACACGCGCTGCACGGACCGCACAGCCGAAGCCCTGCTCAAGATCGAAAAGGAACTTGGGATTACGGCCGACATAGTAGTGATGGTGCAGGGCGACGAACCCATGGTCACGCCTGGTATGATTGACGCGTCCCTGGTCCCTCTGTTTGAAGACCTGGACTTGCAGGTGGTGAACCTCATGGCGGATTTGGCCGATGGCGAGGAATTTGAAGACCCCTCCGAGGTCAAGGTGGTTACGGATCTGCGCGGCAACGCCCTGTATTTTTCCCGCGAACCGGTACCCTCGCGCAAAAAAGGAGCGAGCAGCGTACCAATGCGCAAACAGGTCTGCATAATCCCTTTCCGGCGTGATTTTCTCCTGAAATTCAACGCCATGCCGGAAAGCCCCCTGGAAATAATCGAATCCGTGGATATGCTGCGCATTCTGGAAAACGGAGGGACCGTGCGCATGGCCATGATCTCGGAGCGCACCTTGAGTGTCGATACGCCCGAGGATCTGCGCCGGGTGCGGGAGCTGATGCTTAAAGACGAATTGCGCCGGCTCTATGCCTGACAAGGGTAAAATGGGGCCGGCGCAGAAAGCCGGAAAGTATTTTAAAATATGGCGGCAGCCCTCTTGACAGCTGCCCGATCCGGGCATAAATCCGTCACGTATGAAAATGTCTCGCCCGATTTTTTAAGGAAATTTTGCCGTGCGTACATTATTTTTCGCCGCTTTTATTTTCGCTCTGTATGCTCCCCAGAGCTTTGCCGCCACGCCGGATTCCGGGGAAGCGTCATTAGCCTTGTCGCCTGCCCTGGAGTTGGGGGAGGTCTTTTTTGGCGAAAGCGCGGCCACAGGTTCTGCTGAGACGCGCAAAAATGGCTGGGTGCGTATGGAAGAAGGCGCGCGTCCCGCCTATGTCGGCATCCACGGCGGTACGGCTCCGCTCAGCCTGTTGCGTTCGTCCGAAGGGGCGATATTCGCCCTGACCGGGAACACCGGCAATGATTTTTCGCGTATCCTGCGCCGCGATGCGACACGCAACGGCACGGAGCTTACTCCGGATGTCGCGGTCGCTACATTCAGTCCGCTTCCGGACGAGGATCTCACGCCCTTCGGCTTGAGCAACCCGGAAGGTGTAAGCGCGAGTATGAGCAAAACCCTCGCCACCGAAACCTATCTGCCCGCTTCGGATCTTTCCGCCATCAAACCCCTGAAGCTGAAAAGCTACATCCGGCTTCTGACTGCTCAATAAAAGCAGCCTGTAAAATCAGACATCAATTTTATACATTTCCCCGATAAGACCAGCTGTGATGCGCGCGGCATTATCCGGATCCGCCTCATATATGGCCTGATAAATTTTTTCGTGGCTTTGCAAAATAGCGGCACGCCTTTGCTCAATATCTATACTCGGGTTCTGCTCCCAGCTTCGGCGCAAAGAATCATGCAGGACATCGGTAAAAGCGCTGTAAACATCAACCAGCACCGCGTTTTTGCTTGCTACAGCCACAGCCACATGAAACTGCACATCGCAGGACAGATAATTATTTATGTCGCCCCGCTTCAGGGCCGTTGCGCTCTCTTCCATATACCAGCGCATCTTGCGCAAGTCCTCGTCCGTCCGGCGCTGCGCGGCCAGCCGCGCGATATCCGTTTCCAAAAGCAGCCTGGCCTCATATACTTCCGGCTCCGTGGCCCGGATCAATCGTCGCTCCAGGGGCTCCTTGCCCGCACAGCGTTTGGCGACAAAGGTTCCACGCCCCTGCTGTACTTCCAGCATACCGGTGTTGGCCAGCACCTTTATTGCCTCGCGCACCGTAGTGCGGCTTACGGTGAACATCTCGCCGAGTTTTGCTTCCGTAGGAATTTTGTCGCCCTCTTTATATTGACCAGACGCCAAAAGTTCGTGCAGGCAGGTTATGACTTCGTCAACGAGCTGCCGCCTCCTTACAATGTGATGTCCCTCAACAACTGCCTGCTGTGTCATATCTCCGCATCCTGCTAAAGGTTTTTTTAAGCCTGCTTATAATATGATTATATTATCATACTATGTATATTTTGTCCAGAGCCGCCCGCACTGTAAAAATAAAAAATGCGCCACGCCGCTTTTTTATGGCAGCAAGACGCATTTATATTTTTATATGTTTTCAATTCATTCCATATAGCCGACTGCCTCCTGACGCTGATCGCCGTTTTCTTCAACAAAGGGCGCAAAGATCTTGCTCCTCTCCACCCTGACAATCTCGGAGGCGTGCAGTTTGAAAAGATGCGCTTTCTCCTCTCCCCTAAGGACGCGGAGCGCGCCAAAGGCCAGGGCTTCAAGTTCATTTTCCCCGGGAACTATGTACAGGGGGGCGATAAAGTTAACACGTTCCTCCACAAGTTCAACGAGCATCGCCGAGTTGGCGAGATCTCCGGTCAGAACAATTCCGTCTACCTTGCCCTTGACCACAGTGGACAGCTCTCCGATGGCTTTGGCGATCTGATAGGCCATGGCCTTATAAGCAAGCAGGGCCTTGTTGTTTCCGGAAGCGATCATCGCCTCCACCTGTTCAATCCTGTTCGTGCCCAGGTATCCGATCAGTCCCCCCTTATTGCGGGCGCTTTTCATCATTCTGGTATGCCCGTATCGCCCCGAAAAACAAAAGTTTATGAG
>JAISKK010000102.1 GCA_031260965.1 Desulfovibrio sp.
CATGGCCCACAAGGAACAGCTCATCGCTGCGAAAAAAAACATAGCATGGGACTTCAAACCGCAATTTCAACGAGTGAAGCCTCTTTTTGAAAATGCTCTCGTTGTGGGGAATCTTGAGACCGTCTTCGCCGGGGAAGAACATGGTTTTGCCGAATTTCCCATGTTCAACACGCCTGATGAATTCGCCGATGCCCTTTCGGATTTGGGGTTGAGCGTTGTGACGCTGGCCAATAATCACATCCTGGATAGAAAACCTTCGGGAGCCGCCAGGACGATCAGAGTGCTTGAACGTTCAGGGATCAAATGGACAGGACTTGGCCATGACGGCACTGGCTCAAACGAGGCGCTGGTTCTGGAACATGGCGGGCTTCGCTGGGCCTTTGTGAACTACACATATGGCAGCAATGCGCCTGTCCCGTCTTTCGATGACACAAGAGGAGTTCATCTGAACGTCATTTCTGATGAAGCGATCAGGCAAGGGCTTCTGAATGCACGCGCCGCAAGGCCGGATATAATTGTAGCCTGCTTTCACTGGGGCAACGAATACCAGTTTGTTCCTACAAAACGTCAGAGGGCAGTCGCCGCATTGAGCATCTGCGAAGGCGCGGACATAGTTATAGGAACGCATCCCCATGTGCTGCAGCCGCTGGAGATTGCAAGCTCTGAGCATGGTTATGGTCTGGTGGCGTATTCCCTCGGCAACTTCGTGTCAAACCAAAGGAAACTCCCACAGGAGAGAAGCCTGATCCTGGCGGTGGACGTTCAAAAAACCGGAGGTAAGGCCGCGCGAATTTCCAGGGTTTCGGTTGCGCCAACGCGCATATCCGTCACCAGACCGCTCGGCGGCAGCCTGATCGAGGTCGTCTATGCGGGCGAGAGCGCGCGTTTTAACCATGAGGGCTTGCCGACAAGCGAGTTAAAAAAAGTGCAGCAGGCAGGCGCGGCAGTCCTGGAATTTGTCGGGGCCGCTACCAGTCCGGATAAAGAAGGTTTTTATACTCTGTGGAGCGCGGATTTTCCGGAACTCTTGCCTAAAGGGAACCGGAAAACGCCGAAGTAGCAGATATCGTACGACATGCGTGACGCGGCTGCGAACGGTCCGGTGCAGGCTTTCGATGTCTGGCTTGATCTTTTTGCCCGCGCTGGATCGCGGAACGCGCAGATACGCGCAAGGAGGGCTTGTGTTCGGCTAAACAAGCCTTGCTGATGAAGGCAGAATGCGCATACCGCGTACAGGACATCCAGCCGATATAAGCTTGAGCATTGAAGGAGTATTAAGAAAAAGGGGTACGATATGAAAATTAAAACCCTGGCAGGAACGGTTTTAGCGGCCTTGGCAATATCGGTAATTTTATACGCGTCCGGCAACGCCGTTACAGACGGAAACACCAGCATGACATACGAAGGAAAGCTCAGTTTTCTTGACTACCAATGTATCTTCGAGCCAGAGAAGGACTATATTAAAATTGATCTGGGGCGCATAGAAGACAGCGGCAGATGTTTTTTGCCGCTTGAGCAGGCCAAGGCAAAATGGAAGGGCACAGCTTGATGATGCCGGCGTCCATGCTCACAGTTGGGATTTGAAATGAAATATGCTCGGGCGTGAGTGGTCGACATAGCCTTTGGCATTTGGCGAATGGTCGCTGGAGCTGAATTACCAGTACACGCGCAATGATTCCAAAAATCCGCTGTACTAGTGCAACCAGCATCTCATAAGCACAGGAGTGGTCTTGAGTTTTTAGGTCTCTGAACGTCAAAGAAACAGGAGGTCAGTCATGGCATACACTGAAACTACATCAACAAGTTGGTTTCAAAGGCTGGGATCATCCTTCGGCGGGATGGCCGCGGGTATTGTCGCCATCATCATCGGAACAGGTCTTCTGTACTGGAATGAGGGGGATTATGTTTATACAGGCGACTCCATCAATGAAGCGCAGAGCCTTGTTGTGGAGATACCGGATATTACAAAAATTGATCCGTCATTCACCGGGAAATTAATTCATGCAACCGGCATGACAGAGACAAAAGATACGCTGACGGACGGGATATTCGGCATACAGACAATAGCTGTCAAGATGCAACGCAAGTCCGAATATTACCAATGGGTGGAATCTTCGAAAACGGAGACCAAAAAGAAACTGGGCGGCGGTGAAGAAAAAGTTATCACCTATACCTATAAGCAGGAGTGGGTAACCAGCCCTGTCAACTCCTCCGAGTTCAAAGACCCTGCATATAAGAATATGAACAGCGTCCTCACGACTGTGCCAGAAGAAACCATTGCTGCGCCTACCGTCACATTCGGCGCTTATACTCTCCCCCCGTTTTTGAAAAATTCCATTTCCGGCAATATTCCGTTGAATGTGCAACTGACGGAATCCAAAATTGCCGAACTGTCCAAGCATATCAATCCGCAGGCGGCGCAACCGGTCAATCCCCGGCAGGATGATATGCCCGGATTTGGACGTGTGGCGGATGACCCCAAACCGCGAGCCGGCGTACACATCCAAGGCAACACCATATATTTGGGCATCTCTCCCGCAACCCCCCAAAACGGCGATGTCCGGGTGAATTTCACCGAAGTCAAGCCGGCCCAGATCAGCATTGTTGCCAAGGTCACCGGCAGCACATTTGAACAGTACAGGGCTTCAAACAATAAAACCTTCAGCGCGTTTTCCATGGGGACTGTCGGGGTGGAAAATCTGTTCGCCAGCGCCCATTCCAGCAACTCCACAATGACCTGGGTATTACGCGTTGTCGGCGTCATCCTTGTCATAGCGGGACTAAAAATGATCGTCGCGCCCCTGGCTGTGTTCGCAAGCGTTATTCCCCTGTTGGGCAGTATCGTCGGCGCAGGTACGGGCATTGTATGCACACTTTTGGGACTCGCTTGGTCATTCCTTGTCATCTCCATCGCCTGGTTGCGTTTCAGACCTTTGATCGGCGGCGCGCTGGTGGCGGTAGCGCTTGCCCTGATCGCCGTGCTCTACATGAAGGGTCGTAAACGCAAGGCAGTAGAGGCTTCTTAGGCACTATACCAACAAAGGGAGCAGCAGGAATATGAAAAAACTTATCGCGGTAGTGATACTTAAGTTGTTTGCCGCACATTGCATGAC
>JAISKK010000109.1 GCA_031260965.1 Desulfovibrio sp.
TTCTTGACATCCCGGCGGCAAAACTTTAGGAAGGAGCCACGATGATGAATGGTTGCCTGCCGCAATCATGTGAGATCTGTATTTTCGGTTGCCTGGAGAGCTGAAGGATGAGCGTGAAGAATTCGGAATTCTGCCCGCATATTTTGGGACTGAAAGCGGCTGAAACCTCTGGTTTTTGCACACTTCTTGCTCTCTCTCTCTCTCTCTCTCTCTCTCTCTCTCTCAACTTATCTCAGCTAAATAGTTTACTTTTTCTAAAAAATTCCGCGCTTGGCTATCTTGTCCGGCCCTGTCTTCTTTGCGAAGTCAGGGCCCTTTTGGCGTTTCTCCGACAGGCGCGCGTCTGCCGTTGCGGCGTGTCGTTACCGACAGACGGGTTTTTGATGGAGGCCGCATGATCATTACCAGAACCCCCTTGCGCGTCAGTTTCGCAGGCGGCGGCAGTGATCTGCGGGATTTTTACGGCTGTTACGGCGGCGCTGTACTCAGCGTCAGCATTGACAAATTCATTTACCTGTCCATGCATCCCTATTTTTTCGAGGACGGCTATCTGCTCAAATACTCCAGTTCGGAACAACGGGACAGCCTGGAACAGATTGAGCACAACATCATCCGGGAAGTTTTTCGCTGTTACTCTATCAAAGGCGTGGATTTCAATTCCAGCGCCGATATCCCTTCCGGCACCGGGCTGGGGTCCTCCTCGGCCTTTGCGGCCGGGCTTATCCATCTCTGCAACGCCTACAACGAAACCTACATGTCCAGAGAAGCCATGGCGGAACAGGCCGCGCATCTGGAGATAGATGTGCTGGGCGAACCCATAGGCAAGCAGGATCAGTACGCCTGCGCCTGCGGCGGCCTGAATTTCATCCAGTTTAACCCGGACGATACAGTGCTGGTGGAAAAACTGCGTCTGTCCTCTGAAGGATACCGGCGTCTGGAAAACAACCTGCTGCTTTTTTATACGGGCAAGAGCCGTAGCGCCGGGAGCATACTGGCGCGGCAAAAGGAGGATATCCTCAGCCCCCGGAGCATCGAAAACCTGCAACGTATGACCGCTCTGGCCGCCACACTGCGGGAGGAGTTGATGCGCAACAATATCGACGCCATGGGGGACATTCTGCACGAAGGCTGGATGCGGAAAAAGGAACTGGCCTCCGGCATCACGGATGAGGCCATCAACACCTGGTATGAGACTGCCAGACAAAACGGCGCGGTGGGCGGCAAACTTCTGGGCGCGGGCGGCGGGGGTTTCCTGCTTTTTTACGTCAAAGAGGAAAACCATACCCGTGTTCGCAAGGCCCTTGGCCAGTTGCGGGAAACTCCTTTCCGTTTCGAGAGCCAGGGTACATCCCTCATCCACTATGAGGTGAACGCATGAAATGTTCCCTCCTGGTAGTGACTACCACCCGCCTGTCCCTGGTGGAGCGCCTGTTCCGCAGTCTTGGGGAGCAAACACACAGGAATTTCGAGATAATTTTTGTTTACGAGGAATCCTGCGCGGCGGAGGCCGCCGCCCTGGTGGAAACCTTCAAAACGACCCTGGACATCAAATCCCTGTCCGTGCCGAAATGCGGGATTTCCAGAGCGCGTAACCTTGGATTATCCCTGCTGTCTGGCGAGATTGTTTCCTTTCCCGACGACGACTGCGTTTATACGCCCGAAACACTGTCCGAAGTCGTTGCGATTTTTTGTGCTGCCCACCATAAGGTGGATGCGTTGCTGGCTGCCAGAGCGGGTCTGGATGAGGCAATACCTGCGAGCAGCGGCGTGAAAGCCCTCGGCGCGGTGAATCGCTATGCCCTGTTCGGCTGCAGCGAGACCTTCTTACAATTTTACCGCAGCTCTTGTGTGCAGCGAGTAGGTTCTTTTGATGAAAAGCTGGGGGCCGGCACTGGTCTGCCCTACGGTTGCGGGGAAGATACTGACTATGCGCTACGGGCTGTGCAGGCGGGTTTTACCGTGCTGCGCTCGCCTTCGGCGCGGGTACGGCATCCCTCTGTGGATTTCAGCGACCAAGCCATGCCTACTAAAGTAGACACATACGCCTGCGGCCGCATGTATTTGCTGCGTAAGCATTCCATGCCCCTGTGGTTTCGGCTGGCTAATGTTGTCTACCCATTGGCCGCCCTGGCGCGGGAAGTGCCGCGGCAAGGCGTGCGGACTGTTGCGTATCGCTGGCGGATGTTTTCCGCGCGGCTGGTACATTTTTAATCCTGTTGGACGGTTATGGAAGAATCTGAATTTCTGGTTCCCATCGAGACCTATCTGGCAAGCCTGCAACGGCAGATTACTGCACTGGATCGCAACGAACTGATTGTCTTCGCCTCATTGCTGCGCAATGCCTGTGACCAGAGACAGCAGATTTTCATCATGGGCAATGGGGGCAGCGCGGCCACGGCCTCACACTTCGTCTGTGATTTCAACAAGGGTCTGAGCTACGGGCGGGAGCGCAAATACAGATTTATCTGCTTGAACGACAATGTGCCGTCCCTCATGGCCCTTGCCAATGATGTGGGCTATGACGCTGTTTTTGTGGAGCAGTTGAAGAATTTTTTACAGCCGGGTGATCTGGTCATCGGCATATCCGGCAGCGGCAATTCCGCCAATGTGGTCAAGGCCGTGGAATACGCCAACGCGCATGGCGCCGTCACCCTGGCTTTGGTCGGCTATGACGGCGGCAAACTGAAAAAGGCCGCGCAACACTGTGTGCATGTGGATATAGCGGATATGCAGATTGTGGAGGATATCCACATGATCCTGGATCATATGACCATGCGGGTGCTGGGAGATGGAGGATCAATTCAATGATATTCCAGAGAATTAAAAGCTTGTTCGGCATGACTACTACGGACATATGTCAAGATTGGCATGGCCCGCGCACTCCAGGTTATTGGTCGTGCGCGCCCATTAATTTGCAAGTCATTGGTCGCGGCGAAGATGTTTTATTACCAGGCGATGTAGAACTGCGCAATAGTGAGCTGTACCAATCCCTTAGTGCCAATACACTGGGCAAAGACGCGCTCTGCAAACTGGTTGGCGAATATAAATTCAAAACAGTACTTGATCTTGGTGCAGGCGATGGCAAACATTGTCGTGCGTTCTTGTCGCATAACAAGGATGTCTCTGCCATCATGGCAGACGAGCCAGAATGGTTTGCTGAGGATTTGAAGGATTATGTGAATCTCATCTTCGACGATTATGTGCTGCACCAGTTTATTGATAAATTCGACTGCATTTGGGCGTCTCATGTTTTGGAACACCAACGCAATATCGGCTTGTTTCTTGACAAAATATGGGACGACTTGAATGACGGCGGCATCCTGGCGATCACAGTTCCTCCTATCGAGATGGAGGCGGGTGATGGTCATGTAAATCTGTTTTCGCCTGGTCATCTTGTGTCCCAATTATTGGAAGCTGGATTCAATATGACGGACATGCGTTTGAAAATTTACGGCTACAACCTATCTGTCATATGTCGCAAAGATGCCGGAATTGTGCCGCGTAAAGCCAACTTCGCCGCCAACCGACTTTTGTTCCACAAAGCGGCTATGCCACCTGATCTCTTCCTGGCTCTGGACAGATTTAAAGCCGAACACCCGTCATCCTGGGGGGGACACGAACGTATTCCTTTAGAGTTCGAATGGCACTGGTGATAAACCTTGCTGCAACAGCAACTATGCTGTCAAATAGGAGAGGGTAAGATAAATTATGGCTGATCACAGACAGATTGACTTTGGACATAATATTGATTCCTTTGAGCGTGAGATTTTGGATGATATCAACGATAAGCTTGAGCCGTATATCCAGATGAGCATGGAGGAAAGGTATTACCTAAACGGCATCGTTCGTAAAGCTAAACCAAAAAAAATATTGGAAATCGGCACAGCACTTGGCGGTTCCGCCGCATTGTTGCTAAACGCTACCCGCAATATTGATGGAGCTAAGGTCCTCTCTCTAGACTACAGCACGCAATGTTATATCATGCCCGAAAAACAGACTGGGTGGATCGTGCCGGAGCTATTTCCAGAGCTGGCCAAACGGTGGGAGTTCCACGGTGGAGGGTGCGTCTGCCAGTATTTGGAAGGCGGGGGGGGGGGATTTGACCTGCTGCTACTGGATACCGTGCATAGTAATCCGGGAGAGTTTCTGAACATTCTGGAAGCCCTGCCGTACTTGAAAGATGGCGCGATCGTCGTCCTGCACGACACATCACAATGGACGACATGGGGCAAGGAACTCCAATGCACCAACCAAATTTTGCTCTCCACATTGAAAGGGAAAAGAATTTTGTTCGATGATGCGGCTTGTCCGGTTATTCCATGCATTGGAGGAATTGTTCTTGACAAGATAGATCATGATATGCTGTGGGGACTGTTTACAAATATTGCATTACCGTGGGTGAATTCTTTGCCATATATAGATTATGTGACTCTGGCGAGATACTTTGATCAACATTACGACAGAGATCTGGTGGACATATTCAAGCGTTCCGCTATCTGGCATCGTCAGCGGGATCTCCTGATCGCGGAAGTTCGCATGCAAAACCAAACACCGTTACTTGAAAGACAACACGGACTATTCAGCGCGATGATTCAGTTCATACGAAGGATAAAATCTAAATGTAGGTGTATATTAACAACGCGTAAATTATAGGTAAATCCAATGATGAACTGCGTAAAGATGAATGCTTGGGAACTGTTCGCAAAGCAACGTCGATTTGACTTGATATACAAGATACTTTTTCTTCGTAATAGAGAGTCTCCTTACTTCCGGAGCCTATATCTTGAGCATATTCGCGCATTCAATAATTTCTACGAACGCTGTCCAGTCAAGACTAAACCTGACGATTTTATTGATGCTTTTCTGGACATTGATAAGTCGGTAGCGGCGAGGGGATATGATGATAATTCCGTCATCTACACTGACAAGGACATGCAGATTATGGGCTCAGCACACCGTCTAACGGTGGCCTGCTTTCGCAATCTTGATGTACCAGTTTCCGTGCAAGATGTTTCGTTTTGGGCGCCTGATTACGGGCACTTTATGGGGCTTGATATCAATCGCGGCGCTGCGGACCACAATGCGCTGGAATATGTGTGCCTGAACAAGAATGCCCATATTCTACAACTTCACTCTGTGGCTTCCCGCTTATTTGAGGAAGAAGTACATTCCATCATGTCGCGCCACGGATTTATTTATTACGCGAAGAATGTGCATCTGTCAGAAAATGGGTATGTCAATCTGACGTTGCTTAATTATGACGACGATGGTGAGCGTGGAAAATGGGTCGGGACTCCGACCAACGGTTTTCAAGGCGCACGGGAAAAGGCCCGCCGATGCATGGGCGAAAATCCTTTACGCGTTTTTGTATTTGTCTGCGGAATCGAAGAACAAGCTATTCAGGCGAAAAATGAAATCCGCGCTTTGTTTGGTCTGGACAACGACAGTTGTCATAGTAATGACACCCATTTACAGGCGGTGTCTGTCGCGCAGGCTTTGTTTAATGATAACTCACTGCGTATCCTGGATCAACGGAACTGCACTTCCGACACGTCAAAGTTAGACAAACGCATTACTTTGCTGAAAAAAACTTTGATGAAGAAAAATATGGACATGAATCGCGTTGTATGCGTTGGTAGCTCTCCACTTAACGCTGCTGGCTTGCGTGTGGCGGCTGATTTGGACTGCCTGTCACTGGACAAAATCCCAAAACTCCTGAAAATTTATGGTGTTTCAGACCATGAAGAGGTTATGCATCTGTATCCTTATGACAAAAGGGACATCATTGAGAACCCATCACTGTATTTTTGGTATAAGGGTGCTAAATTTGCCTCTCTTGAGGTTATGCTGGCGATGAAGGAGAACCGCAAGGAAATTCCAAAGGACATTATAGACTGTGAGCTGATAACACACTTCATTGATTCGGTGTGTACTTCCGCGTCCGTTCCGGTGCCAAATATTCTGCCCAATTCGTCATTTCTGACACGAGCCAAAGACGTGTTTCGTGCAATAAGCACAAAGTTATAGGCAGAACTGTTAAATTCAAATTCTACAGCATAAAAATAATGAAGAAATCATACATAAATATAATTAAATCACTGAAGGAGGCTGCAATGAGATTCTTCCTCTCCTACCACACACAATGGAGAAGGGCATGAAGATCATATCGGCTATCCGCACGGCTGTCATGAAACGCAAAAACTTGTATGACGCCAGGAAGATTTTCCAGGACACAATGCTTACCCACTCCACTAGGGAGGAAAAACTTCGTGTACTTAAAACACACTTGGGTATTATCGCCTTCGAGTGCTTCTCCTACTGCAACCGCAAGTGCTGGTTTTGTGGAAATGCCAAAATAGACAGGCACAGCTTCTGCCACTATCTGCCTGAGGAAACTTTCCTGCGTGTGTGTGACACATTGGCGGAGATAGATTACAGCGGCAACGTGTCTTGGGCCTGTTACAACGAACCGCTGGCAAAGACCGAGGTGGCGTTGGAACGCATACGCCAAGCGAGGGAAAGACTGCCGAATGCCTTTTTCTTTCTCTTTACCAATAGTGATTTCCTGACCAAAGAACTCATGTACGAACTTGATATGGCGGGGATCAATTTCTTGGCCCCTCAATGTTATTATGCATTGGGGGAACCTTACGATCTGGAAAAAAACGTCAAGCCGAGCGTTGAGAACATGCTGAAAAAGCTTGGCATAAGCCCTTGGCGAACAGAAGAACGATGGGATTTCCACAGCCTAGGCAGGTTGTACATCATGCCTACCGAGAGAAAAATGCTGGTCTATACGATGTGCTCCAATTTCGATGCCATCGGTCTGAACAGAGGAGACACAACAGACGCCTTCAATATTTTCCAGAATCGTATGGAACCATGTTCCATGCCGCTCTACCGTCTGCACATCAACTACACCGGCCTTGTCATGCCGTGTTGCGAGTTCCGATGCGATGCCGAAATCAATAAACACCATGCGATAGGGGACGCTAATATCCAGTCCATAGAAGACATCTTTTGTTGTGAAAAGGCTGTGCGGTTTCGTAATGATGTGATGCGCTATGGAACCAAACCTAGCCCCTGCAACCACTGCGGGGGGGGGCTAGAAGTCGACTTCACAAAGGTCAGCTGCCTTAACGCCTATACCCATTTTTTCCACCTGCAGGAAGCCGCGAGGCGGGGCTGAACTGTGTTGAATATATTAAAGACATTTAAAAGAACTAATTTATGACAGTTACCACCCCCAAAGTATCCGTCCTTCTGCCGACCTGGAACGCCGAAATGTTCCTGAGAGAAGCAATTGACAGCATTATGGCTCAGACCTTTAAGAATTTTGAGATCATGATCGTTGACGATGGATCAACTGACGGCACACGCGATATCATCGCCTCCTACGCCGATCCAAGGATAGTGTTGCTGGATGGACCGCGCACGGGCGGCCTGCACGCTGCCTTGAACTTCGGCTTACAGGAAGCGCGCGGTGAGTTTGTGGCCCGCATGGACGCTGATGACCTGTCCATGCCAACGCGCTTTGCCGAGCAGGTCTCGTTTATGGACGCCAACTCCGACATCAGTGTGCTTGGCGCATGGAGTGAAAATTTCGGGACGTATGTCGGGCGCGACTGCCCTCCCCCGACTCCGGCGGCAGTAAAAGTGTCCCTAATTTTTTCCTACACCATGGTGCACACTTCCATCATGATGCGCCAGCGTGATTTGATCAAGCGTGGCCTCTTTTACTCAAAAGACGTTGTGCAGGAGGATTACGCTCTCTGGTGCGATGCCGTGGCGCAAGGCATACAACTTGCGAACATTCCGAAGATTCTCGCGCGGCATCGGACTTCCGAATGGCAGCGTACAGGTACTCACGCGCCCGATGCTCTGCCGAAAAGTGAAATGAACATACGCCAGAAATATTTGCAATCTGCGTTTGGCATAACTGTGGACGATAAGGATAAGGATCTGCTCTATAAAATGCGCTGGTGGGATGAGTCTACGGACCGGGTATCCTATCTGGCGCGTCTAGATTCCTTGTTCGAGAAAATCGAAGAGGAGATCATACGTCAGAAACTGGCGTCACCACAAGCCATACGGAAGGTGATGCAAATCCGCTATATGCAATGGTTGGACGGCTATACGTTTGAAAAGAGTTTTCCCTCCAAATACGTCGGCATCCGGCACAAGCTGTTCTCATACGTCAAGTCTTCCGCCACTATTTCTCGGAGCGGCAAAAATACCATTGTGAAATGGCCGGGGATCACATTACTCAAGAGAACCATAACCAGGAAATGGGTGACTTTCTATCTGTTCGGATTCATTCCGATATGGCTAAAGAAGAATGGATGAAGAAAACTTTAATACGGATTAAGGATAAATATCAAATTGTCTATGTCCACCATCATCATAGGCGGCGCAGGCTTCATCGGCAGCAAACTTACGCGCTGCTTTCTCGAACAGGGTCAACACGTTCTGGTCATTGACAATCTCTGCCGAGGCAGAAGGGAATTTCTCGACGCCCTGCCCTGCCGGCAACAACTGACCTTTATCCAAGCCGATGCCTCGGATGCTCAGGCTGTCCTGAAAATCTGCGCGGAATACCACACCCGTTTTCCTGTTGCCGCCGTCTGGCACATGGCGGCCAATTCCGACATCCCCGCCGGTATCGCTGACGCCTCGGTGGATTTGCGCGACACCTTCATGACCACCTACGCCGTGTTGGAGGCTATGAAAAAGCTGGGTCTGAAAAAGCTGGCCTTCGCCTCCAGTTCCGCCGTCTACGGGGACCACGGCCCGGATGTGCCCCTGCGTGAAGACAGCGGCCCGTTCCTGCCCATCTCCAATTACGGGGCCATGAAATTGGCCTCGGAAGCCCTGATCAGCGCCGCAGCCGAAAGCTGGCTGGATCAGGCCTGGATTTTCCGATTCCCCAATGTGGTGGGTGTTCCCGCCACGCACGGGGTTATTCTGGATTTTGTCCGCAAGCTCAAGGCCGCGCCGGGACGCCTTGACGTGCTTGGCAACGGCACACAACAAAAGGCTTATCTGCACGCGGATGAACTGGTGGAGGCCATGCTTTTTATTGCTGATAACGCCAAAGAAAGAATCAACCTCTATAATATCGGCCCGGACGATGCCGGGTGCCGCGTGGCGGATATCGCGGCAGCCGTTGTGGAACGGGTCAGTCCCGGTGCAAAAATCCTGTTCGGCAGGGAAGGGCGCGGCTGGGTCGGTGATGTGCCGAAGTTTCGCTATTGTGTGGACAAGGCGGCGAAGTTGGGCTGGAAGCCGCGCTTTTCCTCTCTGGAGGCCGTGCGCCGCGCTATTGATGAAATAGCTCACCAGGAAGGGCCATTGTAATGGCGAAAGCCTTGACAGAAGCCGTCATCCTGGCAGGCGGCAAGGGCACCCGTCTGGCCCCGCGTCTGGGCGGTCTGCCCAAGCCTCTGGTGGACGTTGCCGGTGTGCCGTTGCTGGAACGCCAGCTCCTGCACTGCAAATCCTTCGGCATCAAGTCCGTGCTGCTGCTGGTCAACCACCGCGCCGACTGTATTGCGGAGTTCTGCGCCCGAAAAGACAACTTCGGTCTGCGCATCTCCCTGGTGGATGACGGCGAGCCGCGCGGCACGGGCGGGGCTACCCTTGCGGCCCTGCCGTATCTTGCGCCTGATTCGCAGGATGTGCTCATCCTGTATGGCGATACTCTTTTGAATATTGACCTGGATCGTTTTAATGCCGCCCACGTCGCCACCGGAGCGGACGTTTCCTTGTTTTTACACCCCAATGCTCATCCCCAGGATTCTGATTTGGTGGAACTGGACGAGTCCGGCTATCTGGCGAAACTGCATCCATATCCGCATCCGGATGGCGCAGAGTATCCCAATCTTGTTAATGCTGCGCTCTATATTATGAAGAAGTCTTTCCTTATGGATTTTTGTTACCTTACAGAGGAGGCTCCAAAAATAATTGATTTTGCCAAAGATGTATTTCCGCTCCTGCTGAAAAAAGGAAAAAAACTCTACGGCTACATCTCGCCCGAATATATAAAGGATGTGGGCACGCCGCAGCGGCTGGACAATGCCGTGGCGGACATTGCCTCCGGGCGTTTTGCCGGGGGAACGCTACGCCTGTCCCGGAGGGCGGTTTTTCTGGACCGGGACGGCGTGCTAAATGCGGAAGTGGGCTACATCACCAAACCGGAACAGATCAGGCTTCTGCCGGGCAGCGCGCAGGCCGTGGGCCGACTGAACAGGGCCGGGCTGCCGGCCGTGGTGGTCACGAATCAGCCCGTGCTGGCGCGGGGCGAGTGCGACGAGGCTGCGTTGCAAGCCGTGCATACGCGTCTGGAACATTTGCTCGGGTTGGAAGGGGCATACATCGACCGGCTCTACTACTGCCCGCACCACCCGGACAAGGGCTTTGCCGGTGAACGGCCGGAACTGAAAATAGTCTGCGCCTGCCGCAAACCCGCTCCGGGAATGCTCTTTAAGGCCGCAAAAGACTTGCATATTGATATTCCGAACAGTTGGTTTGTAGGCGACAGAAAAAGCGATATCCAGTGCGCGAAAAACGCGGGATGCCGCTCCATACTGACGGCTGTGGAGGTTTCCGGGCCGGACGGTAATATTTTTGCGGATATGGGGGAGGTCCGGCCGGATTTCCAGGTGCGGGATCTCGCTGCCGCCGTTGATATTATTTTACAACGGCAAGAAGGTACGAGGTAAAATTTGCCGAAAATATCCGTGCTCCTGCCCGTGCGCAACGCGCAGCCCTTTCTGTCCGAGGCGGTACAAAGCATTCAAAAGCAGAGTTTCAGGGAGTTTGAGCTGCTTCTGCTATATTCCCCCTCGTCGGACGACTCCCGCGCTGTACTGGAGGATATGGCCGGTCAGGACAGGCGACTTGTGCTTATGGACGTTGTGGGCAATAACCTGGCCGCCTGTCTGAATGAAGGCTTGCGGGCGGCGCGTGGAGAACTTGTCGCCCGTATGGACGCGGACGATGTGGCGCATCCGGAACGCTTCGCCCGGCAGACCGCCGCTTTTGCCGCGCGTCCGGATCTGGTTTTGCTGGGCAGCGATACCCGCTACATTGACGCGGAGGGGCGCAAGGGTCGCACCGTCAGACAACCGCGCGGCAAGGACATTGAACGGGCTTTTTATTGGGGCTGCCCCTTCAGGCATCCCAGTGTCATGATGCGCCGAAGCGCCCTGGAACAGTGCGGCGGCTACCGGCCACTGTTCCGTCAGGCCGAAGACTATGATTTGTGGCTGCGGCTACATGTGCGGGGGGATATTGATAATCTGCCGGAAACACTGCTTTATTACCGGCTGCATGCGGCAAACAGCATCAAGACAAACTCCCTTGAGGCGCGCCGCCATGCCTTTTTCGCGCAGGCCGCCTGGCTGGTACGGAAGAACGGCGGAGATGACCCGCTGGAAGGGCTGAAAGCTCTGCCCGACCCGGAATTGCTGCCCTTGTCGGGGTCAGAAATGGACGCCCTTTACGGGCGTGTTCTGGCCGGTTCCGCGCATCTGCTCGGCGATACTCCGGATGACCCGGAAGGCGATGTCTGGTGGCCCCACATGACGGCCATTACTGAGGCCGCAGAACGCAAAAAGAGTATGACCCTCTATCATCTGCGTTGCGCCAAATTTTATGCCGGACGTGACAGGTTGCGTTGCCTGCGGCATGGATTGACCGCCCTGCGTACCTCTCCCCGTCAGACCGCCGGTTATGCGCTGACCGTACTTCGGCAATTTCTGCCAACGGACAGAGCGGACGGGTAGGGGAAAAAGGGAGACCGCACAATGGGGCTTTTGCATCAACTGCGCAGCAGATTCATTGACGACTTTTCGCGGGTGTACAAAATACTCCCTTCCCGTTTGCGCCGACAGACCCTTGTCGTGTTTTTCTATATTGTCGTTCTGGCCGGCCTGGAAGTGCTCAGTATTCTGTCCCTTTCCTTTCTGGCGCTCAGCATAGCCGCGCCGGAAAAACTCGCGGAATTCAATTTCATTCCCCGACTATTCGGCCTCTTTCCCGGCCTCGCCGTTTTCTGTGCCGACCCGCGCCAATTCGCCCTGATCGCCTCTTCGGGGGTGGTTGTGCTGACCCTGGCCAAAAATGCCATGTCGGTTTTTGTGGGTCTGGTCGCGGCCCGTCTGGGCGAAGCCATTTCCCTGTTCGCCGGGGAAACGCTCTTCAGACACTATCTGTACAGTCCCTACATTGATCACCTTGCCGGCGACAGCGGCGCCGTGTTCCAGGCCCTTTCCTGGCGCGGTCAACTGGGGGGCATGGTCATCAGTATCATGATGGTTTACACCTACGCGGTTATTTCTCTGGGGCTTTTTCTGGCGCTGGTCACGGCCACGCCGGAAATCCTGCTGCTGGTCATAGGGGGTGTGGCCCTGCTTGCCGCCGCCCTGTACAAAAGCATGAAAAAAGCCATAGA
>JAISKK010000005.1 GCA_031260965.1 Desulfovibrio sp.
AGGGAAACGCTGCGGCCGTAAGTGAAAAAGCGTATACGCCAGCCTCTGGAACGCAAAACCCAAGCCAGGTAAAGCCAAGTGGAGGCATTATGATACAGTCCGTGCACCATGACAAGGGCAGGCAAATCCGTCCTTTCGCGCGGTCCCGGACGCCGTAAAAGAAAAATTACAAAGGGGGCAAGGGGTAGCAAGACAACAGCGAAAAAGGAGATTGCCAAAGTGCGAAGATACTGCACTCCTATTTCTACAGGTCCCCAATCCGGGGCAGGGACACGCCTTTCAGGGGAATTTTTCGCCTCATACCAAAAAAGCAGAGTACTACCAAAGGTCAGAAGGACAAAAATCAGGATCAGCAGGCAAAACAAGATCTTAATCAACGGCACACAATTCTCCATTATTCAGATGCGAGCCAAACTCGCCAAATTCAAATGTTGCCCAAAGCAAGGGATATACTTTCTCCATAGGGAGGACGCAGAACCCCGGCATCGGTGATAATTCCGCTTATGAGTTCCGCCGGGGTAACGTCAAAGGCGAAATTATAGGCAGAAACCCCTTCCGGACTCAATCGCGCACCGTTAAGATGCGTGACTTCCGCTTCCGGACGTTGCTCAATGGGGATATCATCTCCTGTGGGCATCGCGGCGTCAAGAGTTGACAAAGGCGCGGCAATATAAAAAGGAATGCCGTGCGCCCTGGCCAGCAGGGCCGCTCCGTAAGTTCCTATTTTATTGGCCGTGTCCCCATTGGCGGCAATTCTGTCCGCCCCTGTCACAACCTTATGCACCATTCCCCTGCGCATGAGCAAGGCATAAGCGTTATCACAGACAATGGTAACAGGCACGCCTTCCCTGTGCAATTCATAGGCCGTAAGCCGCGCCCCCTGAAGCAAGGGGCGGGTTTCACCGGCAATCACTTTGATATCCTTGCCTTGTTTAAAAGCGGTGTAAATAACGCCAAGGGCGGTTCCAAAACCGGCAGTAGCCAGGGCTCCTGCATTACAGTGGGTAAGTATGACATCGCCAAAATCCACAAGCTCCGCCCCGAAAGCGCCGATGCGCCGGTTGGCGGCTATGTCTTCGCGCCGGATCGCCTCGCTCTCCGTCTCCCATAAATTTATGAGCGCGCCAATATCCCTGTCTGGATTATCCCGCCAGACCCTGCGCATCCTGGCCACCGCCCAGGACAGATTGACCGCCGTGGGACGGGCGGCGGCGATGGCGGCAATCTTTGTTTCCAGTTCCCGCTCCAGATCCGTAGAATCAGACGCGGCAGCAGCGATTTCGCGGACGGCCAGAACACAGGCGAAGCCACCCACAGCTCCCAGAGCCGGAGCTCCGCGCACGGCCATTTCCTGTATGGCCCGGATGACATCGGCGTCTGTACGGCAGAGAAGAAATTCCTCCCGCCCCGGCAACAGGCGCTGATCCAGCAGCCGCAGAGTTCCGGAGACGGGGTCGTATTGGATATGATCTTTCATAATCTATTTTTACGGTGGCGCCTGCCTTAAGACCAAGGCCTATTCGCCCGTTTCCAGAGATAATTGTCCAGGTGCTGAGACGGGCTCATCCCGTCCTTTCTTTTTCCGTTTTCCGGCCAGTTTTTGCAGTTTATCCAGATAGTAATAATACACAGGGGTCAGGAAGAGGGTCAAAATCTGGGAAACGCAAAGACCTCCGACCACTGCCAACCCCAAAGGCTGCCGCGCTTCCCCGCCCGCCCCAAAGCCGATGGCGATGGGCAAAGTTCCCATAAATGCGGCCATAGTGGTCATCATAATCGGACGAAAGCGCACAATGGCGCCGCGAATTATGGAATCTTCCGCGCTAAGGTTCTGATTACGCTGGGCTTCCAAGGCGAAATCGATCATCATGATAGCGTTCTTTTTCACTATGCCGATAAGCATTATGATCCCGACAAATCCATAAATATCAAGTTCTTTCCCAAAAACCAACAAAGTTGCCAAAGCCCCCACACCGGCCGAGGGCAGGCCGGAGAGTATTGTAATGGGATGGATGAAACTCTCGTAAAGAATGCCGAGCACTATATAAATCACGGCAATGGAGAGGATAAGCAAAAGCCAGAGGTTTTCAAAAGAGGACTGGAAGGCCTGGGCCGTGCCCTGGAAGCTGGTGCTGATGGAATCCGAAAGAGTGGCGCTTGCCATATCCCTCACCTTTTCCACTGCCGCGCCAAGAGCGACGCCATCGCGCAGGTCAAAGGAAATGGTCACCGAAGGCATCTGCCCAAGATGGTTGACCACCATCGGACCCACGCCGGTGCTGACTTCCACCAGAGTAGACAGGGGAACAAGACGTCCAGAGGGGGCGCGCACATGCAGAAGATCCAGAGTGCGGGGCTGATCCCTGAATTTCGGCTCAAGTTCAAGGATAACCTGGAAGTCATTGTTGGGAGCGAGAATGGTGGACACCTCCCGCGTGCCGTAAGACAAGGACAGGGCCATTTCAATCTGCCCGGCGGTAATACCCAGGGCCGAAGCCTTGTCGCGCAAAATTCGCACCCGCGCTTCCGGGTTGGAGAGAAGCAGGTCGGTAGCCACGTTCTGCACCTCGGCAAGACCCTGCATTTTTTCATAAAGAACCTGTGCATCGCGGTACAACAAATTCATATCCGGACTCTGCATGGTAAACTGATAAAGGCTCTTGGTGGCCGCACCGCCGATGCGTATCGGCGGAGGCATGGAGGTGTAGGCGCGTATACCGGGAACCTCGGCAAACTGCGGACGCAGTTGGCGAATAATTTCTGAAGCGTGCGGACGCTCGCCCCGATCAATCAAACTGATGGCGATAAAACCCTCATGCGTGAAGTTGCTTCCTCCGCCCGCCCCGATAACCGATATGTAGCGATCTACAAAGGGATTTTTACGCACAATCTCCACGAGCTGCTGCTGATGCTCCGTCATGTTGCCTATGGAACTGCCCTGCTGACCCTCCGTGCGCACCACAATCTGCCCTATATCCTCGGTGGGCAGAAAACCCTTGGGGACAATAACAAAGAGATAGGCCGTCGCAGCCAGAATGATAAAGGAAAAAATCATACAGGCCCGGCGTGCGCGCATAACCGCCCGAAGAGTTTTCTCATAAAAATCCGTAATTCTGGCAAAGAACCGTTCCGCCCCGCCGGACAAGCCCTCCTGACGCCGCGAATGGTCCGGGGGACGCAGAAAACGACTGCACAGCATGGGCGTCAAAGACAGGGAAACCAGACCGGACATCAGTATGGACAGGGCTATGGTCAGGGCAAATTCATGAAAAAGACGACCCACAATGCCACCCAGAAAAAGCACGGGAATAAAGACGGCCACCAGGGACAAAGTCATGGACAGGATAGTGAAGCCGACTTCTTTGGAGCCATCCAGAGCAGCCTGCATGGGTTTTTTACCCATTTCCATATGCCGGACAATGTTTTCCAGCATAACCACCGCGTCATCGACCACAAAACCAACAGACAGGGTCAGGGCCATGAGCGAGAGGTTGTTCAGGGAAAAGCCGAGAAGATGCATAAAAGCGAAGGCCCCGACTACGGACAGGGGCACGGCCAAACTTGGGATGACGGTAGCGGAAATATTGCGCAAAAAGAGGAAGATGACCATGACCACCAGACATACAGTCAGACACATGGTGAACTGCACGTCCAGCACAGCCTCGCGGATGCTCTCCGAGCGATCATACTGCACCTTGAATTCAATGGAAGCCGGAACCTGCTTGCGCAGCTCCGGCAGCACCTTTTTTATGTTTTTGACCAGTTCCACGGTATTTGCGCCGGGCTGGCGCTCAATAGCCAGTGTAAAGGCCCGGTATTCGTTGAACCACCCGGCCCGGCGGTCATTCTCCACACTGTCGATGACCGTGGCCACCTCCGAAAGGCGCACAGGCGCCCCACCCCTCCAGGCCACAATCAGGGGCTTGTATTCATCCGCCTTGTAAAGGGCTCCGGTACTTTGCACCGTATATTCCCGCACCAGTCCGCTCAAGGAGCCGACCGGCAGATTGGAATTGCCCTCTTTTAGCGCGTTTGCGATCTCGTCTATGCCAATGCTCCGGGAAGCCACGGCTTCCGGGTCTACCTGCACACGCACGGCGTATTTGAGCTGACCATAAACGGAGACCTGGGACACGCCGCTAACTGTAGACAGGCGTTGTGCGACAAGGTTTTCCGCGTATTCGTTAACGTCAGTAAGACGCATGGTCGGTGAATACATGGCCAGATAAAAGACCGGCAGGTCCGCCGGATTCACCTTACGGAAACTAGGTGGCGTGGGCAGATCGGCCGGGAGTCTGCGCATGGCTGTGGAAATGGCCGTCTGCACATCCAGGGCAGCGGCGTCAATGTCGCGCTCCAGGGAAAATTGCAGGGTAACGCGTGTACGTCCGAGGTTGCTTGTGGAGATCATGGAATCCAGGCCGGCGATGGTGGAGAACTGCTTTTCCAGAGGTGTAGCCACGGAGGAGGCCATGGTTTCCGGACCCGCTCCGGGGTAGTCCACAACAACGGCGATGGTCGGAAAATCCACAGTGGGCAGAGCGGCTGTGGGCAGCATACGGTAGCCCATAAGACCGGCCAGCATTATC